>MTNL01000247.1 GCA_002010365.1 Candidatus Acetothermia bacterium JdFR-50
CAAAGCTCCAAGGCCCCTAGGCCCCTTCCCCCCAAGTACTCCACGACCTCCTCCCGGGGCACGGTTACCCACTCGAGTGTTCCTCGGGACAGGTCCACCACGAGCCAGCGGCCAGGGTAGCTGGTCATCCGTCCACCTCCTGATAACGGATCGCTTGGGGGAAGCGGCAGGCCTCCACGCACGCTGGTCTTCCGGCACACAGGTCACAAATCAACGGCTTCTGGGTTTCTTCATCGAAGCCCACGCCTCCATAAGGACAAGCCTCCACACACCGGCGGCAGCCGATGCACGCCTCCTCGTCCAGGTGGATCGCCCCCGCGGCCCCGTCCCGGCTCAGAGCCCCTACAGGACAGGCTTGGATACAGTAAGCCTCCGCACACTGGATGCACACCCGGGGACGGAAGTCCGCGTGTTCCTGGTCCCGCAGGACCCGGATGCGGCTCCGGGCGAAAGAAAAGAAGCCCTCTTTGGCGAAAGAGCAAGCGAGCACGCAGCCCGTGCATCCGGTACATCTCTCCTCCTCCACCACCAAGCGTTCCGGCATCTTCCACCTCACAGGAACTTGATGCGCACCTTCTGGCCCAGAAGCACCGAAAGCATCACCGCGAAGATCACCACCATCCCTTTCGTGATGTACTGGACATGGTACGGCACGTTCAGCATGGTGAGGCCGTTGTTGAGCATGGTGATGATGAAGGCCCCCACGAAGGCCCCGGCCCCGGTGGGCTCCCCTTCCCCGAACATGGTGGTGCTCAAGAAGCAAACCGATATCACGTCCAAAAGGAAGTTCTCCCCCGCTTCGGGTTGGCCAGACCCCAACCGGGAAGTGAGCACGATGGCCGTGATCCCTACCGAGAGCCCCGAGATGAGGAAGGTGTAAAAGCGCTTGCGGCGCACGTTGATCCCCGCATAGAGAGCGGCCATGGGGTTTCCTCCAATGGCGTAGATATGCCGTCCCAACTTAGTGCGATTCAGCACCACCAGCGACACGACCAGGATCCCCAGCATAATGAAGACGGGCACCGGGATCGGTCCCACCGTCCCCTGGCCGATGGTGAAGAAGGCGCGGGGAGGGGAGACCAGAAACACCGGATACCCTCCGCTGTAAAGCATCTTGGCCCCGTAGGTCACAGAGCCCACGGCGAAGGTAGCGATAAAGTCGGGCAGCTTGAGAAAGGCCACTAAAAGCCCGTTCAGCGCCCCCACGGCCAGGCCGGTGCCGAGAGCGGTGAGGACGGCCAAGGTGAGGCTGCCGGTGGCGTTCAGGACGCTCGCGAGGAACACGTTCATGAGCCCCATGGCGAAGCCGATGGACATGTCGAACCCCCCGGCTGCCATGACGAAAGTGAACCCCAATGAGACGATGGTGAGAAGGCTCATCTGCTTGAGGATGAGGAGGAAATTATGGAACGTGAAGAAATAAGGGGTGGTAACGGCGAAGCCGATGAAGATCAGTACCCCACCGATGACCGTGCCATAGCGGCGGATGAAGCGTTTCCAGAAATCGCGGTTCATGAAGACGTCCGTCCTCCCTCTCCGAGAAAGGGGAGGGGGTCCTCAAGCCCCCCTCCCCCGTGACTCCTGGACCTCAGCCTCCGAGCTTCTCCCAGGGGATTTCGGGCCCGGTGTCCTTACCGTAATCGGCGTAGCGCTCCGGATAGGGCCACTCGCTCTCCGGCGGCAGGGCCTCCTTGATGACGAGCTTGGCGGGGATGTATACGTGGCGCCGCGGCAGCTCCTCCCCCCGCAGGAGAGCGAACACCATCTTCACCACCGTCTCCGCCATCAGCCAAGGCTGCTGGGCCACGGTGGCCACGAAGGGACTGTCGGGCTTGGCCATCTCCTCATACGCCATGGGGTCGCCGTCGATGCCCACGATGATGAACTCGTCTTGTCTCCCGGCTTCCCGGATGGCTGCCGCTGCCGCCACGCCGGCCCCATCGAAGGTAGCGAATACCGCGTTGATGGAACCGGGCTCGGGATGGGCGGTGAGGACAGACTCCATCTTCGCCTTTATGTCGGGGAAGAAGTCGGGCCACGCGTAGACGAACTCCGCCACCACCTCGGAATCGGGATACTCCGTAAGGACGAGCTTCAGCTCCCCAGCGCGCATGCGGATCATCTGCCCTAAGGGGTTCCATATCAGGACGATCTTCGCCTTGCCCTGTAATCGGTTCACCAGTTCGCAGGCGGCCATGGCGCCCATCACCCAGTTGTTGGACTCCACCACCACGTCCACGAAGGGCGCGGTGCCCGCGTCCATGGAGGCGATGATGATCCCACGGCGTTTGGCTTCCTCCAGGGCGGGCGCGGCCATCTTAATGTCTCCTTCCTGGATGATGATGGCGTCCACTCCCATGGAAATGAAGCTCTCGATGGCCGCAATGCGATCGGGGACGTTGGCGGTCACCGTGGATACAGGGATCCCCCCTAGGGCTTCCACCACGTTGATCATCACCTGCCGGCCGATACGGGCGAAGAAGTTCGCTTGCCCGAAGTTATTGATCCCGATCTTAAATGGCTCGTCGGCCAAAGCGCTCGCGGCCAAGGCCGCAGCCACCACAAACACCACCATCCACCTCATACGCATAAACCCCTCCTTTCGGAAATGTACAAGCAAGGATTGAATCCCTTAAGGCACGTACGATACGGTTATCACCCCCCTTCCAAGAGATCCGCAGCCTCGCTCAGCCAGGAGGTATCCGCCTCGGCAGCGGGCCGCAAGGACTCCTTCCCGGCGGCGAGGAGCGCGGCGGTCTTGGCCACCCGTCGTCCCACCAGGCGGGCAGCCGCAAGCCCTACCCTATCCTTCCGCACTGCGTCCAAGCTCGCGTCCATGTGGGTCCAGGCCGCGCCGCCGATGTAAAAACCTCCCACCGTCACGAATCCCAGCACCAAAAACCAGTGCAGGATTGAATCCAAGGTCATCTCCACCCCACCGTGGCGGTCGTATCCCACCGCCAGCGCCCCCGCGGCGGTAGCTGACCAGTCAGGGGGCTCATGGGGGAATCCGGGGTCCCACAAGCGCTTAAGCAATGAGGTAAACCTTTCCATATAAGCGCGGCCCAAGGAGTTTTGGTGGAAGAAATACACAGGGGAGCCGAACACCACACCATTGGGCACCGGGTTGAAAAGGGGACGGGCGAGCTCCAGCCAGTCGTCCTTGAGGACGCAGTGGGACCCTTGTTTTATGCACTGGTCACAGTTGATACAGGGGAGGATGCGTTTTCCTCCCAAAGAGACCAGCTCCACTTCTGCTTCCAGTCCCAAGCCTCGAACGAAACGCTCGGCGGCGTGCAGCGCTTCCTCCACCAGGAGTCGGGTGTTGGCCTCCCGGCGAGGGCTGGACGAAATACCCACGAACCGCAGTCGTTTCACCATTCCAGCCCCCAAGCGCGACTCAACTCCTCCACCGGGAGGTACTCCAGTTCAGGATGTCCGAACCTAGCCGGCCCCAAAGCTTCTCTGCCTACTGGGGACAACGCCGCCTCGCGCAACCGGGGGGCACATGGGGCGATGATCACCCACACCCGCAGGCCGGGTCTGAAGTCCACGCTCATCACCGGTCCGCCGTCATCCCCCACGACGACGATGAGATCCGGGAAGACACACCCCACCTTCCCATCCTTGGCGGCCACCATGTATTCGTTCTTGATAGTGACCTTTAGCTCCGAGCCGCGGAAGTCGCCTTCCCCCTCTATATGAGCCATCTGGACGAAGAACCCCAGGGCTTCCTTCTCCTGGAGTTCTTGCACTATCCCCTGGAACGCTAGCCGCCCCCCTAATTCTCGGGCCACCGCCTCTGCCACCGCTTGGCCCCCGCCCAGGGCGCTCACCTTCTTTCCCAGCCTCAGGGCCAGGCTGATGGTCCCAGGCACCACTGCGCCGCGGAAGGTCCGGCCATCCATAGGGTAGTGGGAGTTGGCACCCATACCCCCCGCCCGGGTGACCACGAACCGGCCCACCTCGTCGGGGAAGAAGGGGGTGGTGGCTTCCTTTACCACGATGAGGTTGCCCTCCGCGTCCACCAGGGGCATGGGCACGATGGATACCCCGTGGCCGGCGAAGCTGGTCATCTGGGTCTCCGGCGCTGCTCGTCCCAGACCGTCACCATCCACTACCGGGATCCCCGCTCGGGCTCCCAGGGAGAGGATGACAGGGGTGTTGAGGCCGCCAAGCTCGAAAGGGACGAGGAAGTCCACCTTACGACCCAGGGTCTCTTCCATGGCCCGCAAAGCCAGCAGCGGCTCGAACCGTTCCTCCCAGCGGGCCACGATCTCGGGGAT
>MTNL01000048.1 GCA_002010365.1 Candidatus Acetothermia bacterium JdFR-50
CCCCCCTCATCCGGAGCCACCGGCTTCGGGCGGCCGTCGCCCCCACGGCCGCCCACTTTTCTTAGAGCACCGGAAATCGCGGTCCACTGTCCCATCGGCTTGGAGTTCGGAGTAGGCTTTAGCTGAGCATGCCCAGGATGAAGCGGAAGTAGAAGTAGTAAACAGGGATAGCCGCGAGGATGCCATCGATGCGGTCCAACATCCCCCCGTGTCCTGGGAAGATCCTTCCGGAATCCTTCACCCCGGCCGCCCGCTTGAGCAGGGATTCGAAAAGATCTCCCAATTGGACGAAGGCCCCCACCACTATCCCCAGGGCGGCGATGTGGGGTATCCATCGACCCAGATCGTGCCAGAATTTTGGATAAATGAGGGCCCCTCCCACCGCCAACAAAAGCCCCCCGATCACCCCTTCCCAGGTCTTGGCCAATGAAATCCGCGGAAGCAGTTGGTGTTTTCCGAACAACGTCCCGGCGAAGAAGGCCCCGGTGTCGTATCCCCACACGATGAAGAGAAAGTGGAAAACGAGGAAGATGTCCTCGCGGAAAAGGAGGTAAAAGAAGCTCAGGAGACCGGGAATGTAAATAAAACCGAAGATGCTGGCCAGCGAAGTGAGGAATCCCTCCCGATGTCCGCGACGGAAGAAGGAATAGATCACGGTGAGGTACGCCACTCCCCAACCCAGAACCAGAGCGTACATGCCTTCCCACAGTCCGGCGAGGAAGAGGTAGAGGGGGGTTGCGGCGAGGAGCAGCTCCCGGGGAGGGTGGACTCCCAGCCGCTCCACCAGGCTTAGATATTCCCAGCCCGCCACCAGGGCGACCCCGGAAAGGAGGAGGCCCACCAGCCAAAGGAGGGAATAGCGGTGGGCAAGGTAAGGCAGGCCGAGTACAAGGGGAACGGCGATCACGCCGGTGAGGACCCTGTTGGCCAAGGTGGATCTCATCCCGTTACCTTTCCGAAGCTCCTTTCCCGCTGTTGAAAATCTTTGAGTGCCGCCAGGAGGGCCCGCTCATCGAAATCGGGCCAGAGGATATCCGTGAAGTAGAGTTCGGTATAGGCGAGTTCCCACAAGAGGAAGTTGGAGATCCTGATCCGCCCCCCCGTGCGGATGAGGAAATCCATATCGGGAAGAGAGCCGGTGGGCAGATAGGCGCGGAAGAGCTCCTCCCCCACCTCCTCCGGCCCCAGGGCGATGGAACGGGCCGCCCGAAGCAGATCCTTGGTGGCGCGGAGAATGGCCCAACGGCCCCCGAAGTTCAAGGCGATGGCCAGAGTGAGGTCGCGGTTACCCGCCGTCTGGATTTCAATTTCCTCGATGGCCTCCCGTAGTCCCTCCGGCAAAGGCCGGTGGTCTCCTACCACAAGGAGCCTGATCCCCGAATTGACGAATTCCTCTGCTTTTTCTCGCAGAAAAGATTCGAGTAGGGCAAAAAGGCCGTCCACTTCATGACGGGGTCTGGCCCAGTTCTCGGTGGAGAACGCGAACAGGGTGAGATATGGAAAGAGGCGCTCTTTTACTACGAAACGCACGATCTTCTCCGCGGTCAGAGCCCCTTGTCGGTGGCCTTCAAGCCGGGAAAGTCCCCGGGCCTTGGCCCAGCGGCCGTTTCCGTCCATGATGATCCCCACGTGGTTGGGGAGGTTCCCGGCGCGGATTTCTTCAAGCAGGGAATCCAAGCTCACGGTACACCTCCCCTAAGACGTCTTTGGGGCCCACCACCAGCAGCATGTCCTCTGGGGCGGCGGCAATGGCCACTTCTTTGAGCATGGAAGAGAGCTCGCCTCCCACCCAGCAGCGCACTCCCAAGCGCCTGGCTTGGGGAAGGATCGCTTGGGCGGGGAGCAGGTCCTCGGCTTCCCCCGAATAGAGGATCACCTCGTCGAAGGAAGGGAACAGGGCTTCCGTAGTGGCACGGACTGGATGCCCCCGGTTGATGGCGAAGAACAGCACCTTCCTGCCGCCCGAGTAGGGCATGGCCTCGATGGTTTTTATCAACGCCTCGGCTGCGGCCGGGTTCCGGGCCGCGTCTAGGACGATGTAAGGTTTGCGGGAGACGACCTCGAATCTCCCGTGTAGCCTGACGTGGCGCAACCCATCGCGGATCGCCTCCGGGTGCAGCTCCCATCCCCCCACCAGCTCGCAGAGGGCTCCCAGGACCAGGGCGAGGTTGCCCTGCTGATAAAGTCCCAACGGGCCGGTGTGAAGCTCTCCCAGCCCCAGCGGATCGTCGCGAAGCTCCCACCGTACGCCCTCCCAGGAGAGGTCATAGCCCCGAACTTCCTCGGGATCCAGGATCACGAGAGCCCCGCCCATCCGCTTTGCCACTTCCGCGAAGGCGGCCAGGGCTTCCACCTTGCGTTCCACCGTGAGGAAGGGGACTCCGGGTGTGGAGGTATAGGCCTCTTCCCAAGAGGCCTTGATCCATCCCCGGCCGAATACATCCACGCGATCCTCTTCTACCCCGGTTACCAGCGTGAGGAGTTTGCGGGGAAGACAATTGGTAAGGTCGTTTCTGCCGCCGATCTCAGCGCTTATCAGCGCGATCTCCACCCCCCTGGCCGCGAAGAGGAGGAAGGCAGCCGCGGCGAGCTTCTCCACGGGACGGGTGTCTCTCCCGGCGGCCTCTTCCACCTGGGCGAGGTACGGCTCCAGGTCCTCTAGGGCAAGGGGGTCGGCGGAGAGGCGCACCTCTTCTCCCGGAGGGGAGCTGGGGGAGAAAACGCCCGTCTTGTATCCCGAAGCGACGAAGATCGCTTCCAGGAACGTGATCACGGAGCTTTTGCCGTGGGACCCAGTGACGTGTACCGCGAGGAAGGCCTCCTCCGGATGGCCCAAACGCTCAAGAAGGGCTCGCATCCGAGACAGGCTCCCAGCGTAGCTCGGCCGCGGTGAAGACATCTTTACCCTCATATCTCCAAGTATCGTTTTAACCGCTCCCGTTGGTTCCGCAACTCATTAACCTCGTCTTCCGTCTTCCGCACGACTTCTTTCGGGGCCTTACGGCGGAAATCCTCGTTGGCCAGGCGCGCCTCCAGGGAAGAGAGCTTCTGTTCTATCTTCTCCAGCTCCTTCCGGATCCTCTCCTTCTCCGCCGAGAGGTCCACGATCCCCGAGAGGGGCAGGAAAGCCTCCGCCTCCCCCAGGACCACCTTGGCCGTTCCCGGACCGGGGACATAAGCCGGCTCGGGACGGACCTCCCTCGCCCGCGTCAGGCGTTTTATGGCCGAGGAGAAGGCGAGGAGCCGTTTCACCTCCACCGGGTTTCCGGCGAGTACTACTTCCACCTCCGACGACGCCGGGACCTTGAGTTCCGCCCGCACCGCCCTGATTTCCACCACCAACGCCCGGAAACGCTCGAAGGCCTCCTCGGCCGCGGGGTCGCGCCAAGCAGGCTCCTCTCTGGGGAAAGGCGCAGTGGCTATGGTCCCTTTCCTCCCGAGCCGCTGCCAGATCTCCTCGGTGATAAAGGGCATGAAGGGGTGTAAGAGTTTGAGTAGACGGTCCAGGACCTCAAGGAGCACGGCCTGGGCCGTGTGCCGGGCCTCGGGGTCATCCCCGTAGAGGCGGATCTTGGAGAGCTCCAGGTACCAGTCGCAGAAATCGTGCCAGGTGAAATCGTAAAGGGCCTCGGCAGCGAGATGGAAATTGTAGCGGTCAAGCTCGGCTCGGACCTTCCCCGCCAACCATGAGATCCGGGAGAGGATCCAACGGTCCTCGGGGGCAAGCTCCCGGTCCGAAATGGAGAAGTCTGTGGGGGCATCCCGGGTGTTCTGGATGACGAACCGGGCCATGTTCCAGATCTTGTTGAGGAAGTTTCGGGAATCGTCCAAGGCCTTCCACGAGAGGCGCCAGCTCCGGCCCTTGGACGAGGCTTGGGAGAGGGTAAAGCGCAGGGCGTCCATCCCATGGGACTCCTTGACCTCCATGGGGTCGATGATGTTCCCCCGGGATTTGCTCATCTTCTGGCCCTTCTCGTCCACGATAAGGGGGGTGATGTAGACCTCCCCGAAGGGGATCTCCCCCATGAAGTGGAGCCCGGTCATGATCATCCGTGCCACCCAGAAGAAGAGGATGTCGAACCCGGTGATGAGGAGGGACGTGGGGTAGAAGACCTTGAGGTCCTCCGTCTCCTCGGGCCATCCCATCACTCCGAAGGGCCACAGGGCCGAGGAGAACCAGGTATCGAGCACGTCCTCCTCCTGCCGGAGGGGGACATCCTCGCCATAGCGGGCCCGGGCCCGGGCCTTGGCCTCGGCCTCGTCCCTACCCAC
>MTNL01000164.1 GCA_002010365.1 Candidatus Acetothermia bacterium JdFR-50
CACGCCGGCGGGAGTGGGGATCGCCGAAGGGGGGAGGATGGCTATTTTGGGCATCATCGGGATTCCACCTGAGAGGGCGGTGGCCTTTGCCCTTACCTTCCGCTTCCTGGAGCTGATATTTGTGGGGATAGGCGTTAGTTATCTCGTTCACCGCGGAGTGGGATTCCTGGGGCGGAAGGCCTTCAGGTCTCAGGGATCTCCGAGACCCGAGGCCGTCTCCCCGGGCGCAACGTCAAAAGAAGGGCAAAGCCCCCCGCCAGAGCCGCCCAAACGGGACCGATGATAAACGCGGTTAGGTACGGAAAGGCCCTGCTCGCCAAGTAACCCGGGGCTACCTCCCGCACCGCGGGAATGCCCCCCACCGCCCCCTTGAGACCTTGATATATAGCCAGATAAAGCACACATCCCACCAACCCCCAAAGGAGGGCCACAGCGATGAAATCCCCCATGAGGAGCCAGGGTTCGACCCCGGAGAAGCGGAGGAGATCCCACTCGTTTCGCCAATGGCTCAGGGTGCGAACCACGGCGGATCTCGCCAAAACCAAGGACACGAAGGCGAAGAACACCAACGCCACCAGGGAGATCACCCGCGAGAGGGGTGGCAAACGCGTTGGGACCGGATACCTCAACGTGAGGAGCTCCACCTCCATAACCTTTCCTCCCGCCAGCCGAGACACCTCGCTTTCCAGTGCCGAAGCAACTCCTTCTTCCCCGATCCACAGCAAAAGGGCGCGGCCTTTGGACACCCCACCCCCAGGGAGCTCATCCCCTGAAAACCGGAAGGAAACCTTTTTCACCCCTTCCAGCTCCCATAGCTTCCAACCGAGCTCGTCGATAGCGGCGTCGGAAAGTTCCTCCGAGAGGTAAACCACCAAGACCCGAATGATCCCCCCGGGCTTTTCCGTGCGTCCTCCCTGCAAGAGGGCCATGGCGCTCCCACTGGCGAGAACTAATCCCAAAGCCAACGCGAACCCAAGCCAACGGGACCATTCCCTAACCGAGGCCCTGAGGAGCTCGCCGAGGATGAAAAGGGACCGGGTCACGCCACCACCCCCGGCCGCAGAGGAAGCACCGCTTCCTCAGGGAAACCGAACCTCCGGGGAAGGGTGGGATCATCGGTGGTAACGAGAGACGCAATCCCACCGGTCCTTATGGAACGCAGGGCTTCCATCACCCGCTCCTGGTCCGCGGGGGAAAGGCCCCGGAAGGGATCGTCGCATAAAAGCACCACCGGATCGTTGCAGATAGCTACCGCCATAGCCAACACCCGACGCTCCCCCTCTCCAAGCTCATAAGCGAGAACCTCCTTAAGCGGGCTGAAGCCGGTGAGCGAGAGGGCCTTCTCCACACCCTCCTCTGCCCGCTCGCCCTTTATCCCCAGGGCCCGGAGCTTGAAGCGGAGGTTCTCCTCCACCGTTCGGGAAGGGAGAATCACCGGAGGATAAGGCACGAATCCTATACGCTCGCGGAGCCGGGCCAGCTTGCGGGCGTTGAGACGCAGGATATTCCGACCGGCGACCAGAATCTGTCCTCGGGTGGGATATACCTCGCGCATAATGAGTTTAAGCAGAAGGGTTTTCCCCGAAAGAGGAGGACCGGTCACGAACTTTATCTCATCCCGAAGGAGGGTGAAAGATAAACCCTCGAAGACCGCCACCCCTTCTTCGGTGACGAAACACAGTTCTGAAACCTGAATCGCTATATCGTAGGTCCCAAGCATCCCATCAAGTACCTCTCCCGTCCATCGATATCATACTCTACCCGTAGTTCTAACCAATTTGTAACCCCTTTGGCAAATCGGAGCAGCCCCGCTCCCTGACCGTGACCGATCTCACACAGCAGCCACCCACCAGATTCCAAATGGGATACGGCGCTTCGGATGATCCGTTGCAAGAGCTCCGTGCCCCCCTCCCCTCCATCCAGCGCTTCCCCGGGCTCATGCCAAGAGATTTCAGGAGGCAATCCCGGGATTTCCCCGCTGGGCACGTAAGGGGGATTGGTCACGATGAGGTGGAACCTCTCCGTAACTGCCTGGAAGAGGTCGGAGCGGCGAAGTTCCACCTGGTTTAACACCCCAAGCCTCCAGGCGTTCTCCCACGCGCAGCGCAGGGCCAGCTCAGAGGTATCCACCGCCACCACCCGTAGGTCTTTTCGCACCAAGGCAATGGCTACGGCCAGCGCCCCCGTGCCCGTCCCGACATCCAGGACCCGGGCTCCAAGGGGCAAGGTGGCCGCCAACGCTCGGGCCCGCTCCGCCAGCCCCTCCGTCTCCGGGCGCGGGATGAAGACCCCCGGCCGGACGCACAGGACAAAGTCAAGGAAGCCCACGTAGCCCAGGAGGTATGCCAGGGGGTAATTCTCACCTCTCTTCCGCACCAACTCCCGGAGGAGGTCCCGAGCTCCCCGGTCCAGCTCTCCGTCCTTGGCCACGAGCTCCGCAGGATCGGTACCCACAACGTGGGAGGTGATCAGGAGGGCCTCCCTATATGGTGCCTCCACTCCGACCCGTCGGAGCCGCCCCCACGCCCAACGCAGGGCTTGAGCCACGCACGCTGGCACGTTACCCTGCTCCATGGAAACCGCGACAAGTTTCCGCTGTGCTCATATGATGTCAAGCGCGATTAAGCAACTTATAATTCGGGGCAAGGAGGCATGGTGAAAAAAGGGACGATCGCGGTTCTTGCTGTTTTCGCTTTGGCAGCCGTATTCCTCGGGCTCGGAGGGTGCGGTTTCCTCTTTCCCGGAAAACAGGAGCCGGTGCATTTCTACATGCCCGCCCTCTCCCCGGACGGGACCAAACTGGTTTACCTCGATCAGGGGAAGGACAGTTACGAAATCTTCCTCCTGGACTTGACCACGGGGGAAGAGAAGCAGCTCACCGACAATTCCTATAACGAAATGTACCTCTCCTGGTCCCCGGACGGAAAGCGGATCGCCTACATGGCGGCCCAAGAGAAGAACAACCTGGATATATTTATCTTGGATGTGGAGACCGGGGAAATCACCCGTCTCACTACCCACTCCGCCACCGATGTGAACCCCAACTGGTCCGCATCGGGCAAGATCGTGTTCAACTCCGATAGGGATGACGAGTGGGCCATCTATGCCATTGACCCCGATAACCCCGATTCCCTGGAACGCCTCTCGCCATCCCGACCGAAGGAAGAATCCGACAACAAACAGTGAAAGGAACTTATCCCAGGACCAGTGCGGTAATCCTCGCCGCCGGGCGGGGTGTGCGTTTTGGGGCTTCTTCTAACAAAGCCTTTGTGGAGCTTCTGGGAAAGCCCATGCTCCGTTGGTCGGTGGAGGCCTTTTTGGTCGCGGGAGCAGTGGAAGAACTCGTGGTGGTGGCCCGCGCTGAGGAGCTCGAACTGGTGGAGGGATCGCTTTCGGGGGTGAACTTTCCGTGGAGGACAGTAGCAGGAGGTGCACGGCGTCAAGATTCATCCCTTTCGGGGATCAAGGCCGCCCGGGGGGAGTTTGTCCTCATCCACGATGCGGCGCGGCCCCTGGTCACCCCGGAGCTCATCCGGGCGGTAGCCCACGCGGCCTGGGAACACGGGGCGGCGGTGCCGGCTATCCCGGTACGCGATACGCTGCGCTACGTGGAGGGCGGCCTTTTGAGCGCAAAGATCGTGGACCGAACAGACCTCCACGCGATCCAGACCCCCCAGGGCTTCCGGCGCGATCTCATCCTCCGGGCACTGGAGGAGACGAATCGCAAAGGCCTCCAACTCACCGATGATGCCACGGCGGTGATCCTTTCCGGGAGACGTGTGGTAGCGGTTCCAGGAGATCTCCGGAACTTCAAGGTGACCTACCCCGAGGATCTAAAGCTGGCCGCAGCCCTCCTCTCTCCCCGCGGTTGAGGGCGGTGGGCGGACGGAGAGCACCTCGGCGATGAGCCCCTCCAGGCGCCGGTAGTGGGTGCCCGGCCAATAGAGTTTCCCACAAGAACGGCATTGCGTGTACTTGTCGAGCCAAGCGGCGGTACGGGGCGGTATGCGTTCCAATACCTTCTCCTTCGGCACCGACTCCAAAACGCCGTTACAGGAGAGACACCGACTGAATGGCGAAATCCGGTCCCAGAGATCGAAGCGCCGCAGCACCTCCCGGGCCTGTTCCACCGCCTCGTCGGCCCGCACGTAGTATCCGTGGGTCAGCTTCCCGTGCTTCAGCAAGTGCCGGTCCCGGGTGAGGAGGATCCTTCCCTCCTCGCGGGAGATCCGCACCAGCTCCTCGTCCGCCGCGTCTTT
>MTNL01000133.1 GCA_002010365.1 Candidatus Acetothermia bacterium JdFR-50
AATGGCGCCCCGTTCCGACAACCCCCGGTCGAACTCGTTGGGGACCCGGACGGGACATACCTTCTCGCACTCGCCACAGAGGTTACAGAGATCGGGGTCCACGTAGGAGGGCTTCCTCCGGATCCGCACGTGATAGTTCCCGATGTAACCCGAGATCTCCTCCACCTGGGAGTTTACAAAGAGCCGGATATTCGGGTGGCGCTCAGCTTCCACCATTTTGGGGGTGAGGATGCACTGAGAACAGTCCAGGGTGGGAAAGGTCTCCGAGAGCTGTGCCATGTGGCCCCCGATGGTGGGGCTCTTCTCCACTAGAATCACCTCGCACCCCGCCTCGGCCACGTCCAGGGCCGCCTGGATCCCGGCGATCCCGCCTCCGACCACCAAGCACTTGTCCACGTGGGAGACCTCCAGCGGGGAGAGGGGCACATTTCCCCGCACCTTCTCCACCATGGTGCGGGTTATCCTGATGGCCTTTTCGGTGGCTTCCTCCCCGGGATCGTGGACCCAGGAGCAGTGCTCACGGATGTTGGCGCATTCCACGAGGTAGGGGTTGAGGCCGGCTTCATCGGCGGCGCGGCGGAAGGTGGCCTCGTGCATGGAGGGAGAGCAGGCGGCCACCACCACCCCGTTCAGACGATGCTCGCGGATGGCCCGCTTGATCAGTTCCTGGCCCGGATCCGAACACATGTACTCGTAATCGGTGGCGTAGACCACGCCGGGGTATCGGGAAAGCTCCTCCGCCACACGCTTGACATCCACCACCCCGGCGATGTTGTGGCCACAGTGACAGACGAAAACCCCTATCCTTTTCGTGTGACGCGTGACGGGTAACACGCGACGGGAAGAAGGGTTTCGCGCGTCACGCATAACGCGTAACGCGTCACCGCTTCTTTGCGGCATGAAGGACCTCCTCCACGTACTTCACGCCCTCCTCGAAGGCCCGGCGGTTCAGGTCCACTGTGTGGGACGGGACCGACTCCAGCACCGCCTTCCGCATCCCCTCCACCGTAACCTTGTCCCACACCGCCGCCAATGCCCCCAGCATCACCACGTTGGCCACAATCCGTTTTCCCAGTTTTTCGGCAATGCGAGTGGCGGGAACGGGGATTACCCGGACGTCGTCCCGCTCCTCGAACTCCACCAGATCCGGGTCAACGAAGAGGATCCCTCCCGATTGGATGTCGTGGCCGTATTTCTCGTAGGCCTCCTGGGACATGATCACCGCTACCTCGGGCCGGGTGACCCGGGGGTAGGTGGCAGGGGCGGAGGAAATGACCACCTCGGCGGAACATGCCCCACCGCGGGCCTCGGGGCCGTAAGATTGGATCAGGACGGCGTTTCTTCCGTCGTGGATCACTGCCGCCCGGCCCGTGATGCGACCGGCGGAGATGATCCCCTGTCCTCCAAAACCGGCAAAACGAACCTCACCCCGCAAGGGATATCACCGAAACGACTTTATCCCCCGCAGGGTGAGGTCTAAATGTTTGGGGTCAGATCAGCCCCTGACCCTCGTCATATGATGGCCGCCTCCGACTCAGGATCGAAGAGGTGCATGCGCTCCATCATGGCGATGAAGGTGGTCTCCTCCCCCACGTTCACACGCACGTGGGGGTCGAGCTTGGCGATGATCTCCTGGCCGGAGCAGTCGGCGTAGACGATCAACTCGTCCCCCAAGGCCTCCCGGACCTTCACTCGGGCGGTGAAGGAGCTCTCCGGAGCCGGCTCCCGCACCATCTCGGGGGTGCGCAGGTCCTCGGGCCGGATGCCGAAGACCACGTCCTTGTCCACATAGGAGCGGACTTCGTCGGTGGCTTTATCTGCGGGCACGAGGAGCTTGAACCCTGGTCCTTCCACATAGAGCTTGCCATCTGTCTCGGTAAGCCGTGCCTTCATGAAGTTCATGGGCGGGGACCCTATGAACCCGGCCACGAACATATTGGCAGGCTGGTCATAAATCGTCTGGGGATCGGCGTACTGCTGGATCACACCGTCCTTCATCACCGCGATCCGGTGACCGAGGGTCATGGCCTCAACCTGGTCGTGGGTCACGTAGATGGAAGTGGTTTTCAGGCGCTGGTGGAGTTCGGCGAGTTCAGCTCGCATCCGAACGCGGAGCTTTGCGTCCAAGTTGGAAAGGGGCTCATCGAAGAGGAAGACCTTGGGGTTCCGGACGATGGCGCGCCCCAGGGCCACCCGCTGACGCTGCCCACCCGAGAGCTCCCGGGGCTTGGCACGGAGCTTATCCTCGATCCCCAACATCTTAGCGACCTCCCGCACCCGGCGGTCGATCTCCTTCTTAGGGACTTTGCGGAGTTTCAGCCCGAAGGCCATGTTGTTGTAGACGTCCATGTGGGGATAAAGGGCGTAGTTCTGGAACACCATGGCGATATCCCGGTCTTTGGGGGGAACGTCGTTCACCAATCGCCCACCGATGTAGATTTCCCCCTCCGTGACCTCCTCGAGGCCGGCGATCATGCGCAAGGTGGTGGTTTTCCCGCAGCCGGAAGGCCCAACGAGGACCACGAACTCCCCGTCCTTGACCTCGAGGCTGATGTGATTTACGGCCACGAAGTCCCCAAACTTCTTGGTAACCTCATTGAGGAGTACCTCCGCCAAACTTCACCACCCCCGTTCAGCGTTTGGGCCTGAAGCCCAGGGCTTGGGATACCTCGCTCGCGGCCGCCAGGACCGCTTCGGCCAATTTCTTTTTGGCTTTAGCCTTGCCCTTAGGAACCGAGATGGCCAGCGCGGCCACCACCTCCCCCCGGAAGTCCCGCACCGGAGCTGCCACCGTGAAGGCGTGGCTTTGGAACTCCTCCGCCTCCACCGCGTAACCCTGAGTTCGGATCTCCTCAAGCTCCTCGGTGATGCCGGCAGGAGCCTCTTCTAAGGCCTTGGGATTGAGGGAATCCACGAAAGCGAGGAAAACTTTGCCCGAAGCGGTAAGGTGTATGGGGGCACGCTGGCCGATAAGATGGGTACGGATCATAGGGGAGCTCGTTTCCTCCTCGATGAAAATCACCTCCTCGTTCCCCAGGACGGAGAGAGTGGCGCTCCCACCCAGCTCCTTCACCAACCGCCGCAGCACCGGGCGAGCCTGCTCCCGCAGGTCCAGTCCCGAAAGGATGTATCCCGCCTGCACGAGGATCTTCAGGCCAAGGCGATAGCGTTTGGTGTCCGGATGGCGGTCCAGGTAGCCATGCCGCCAAAGGGTGTACACGATGGGATAGATACTTCCCGGCCTCAGCCCGAGGCCCCGCGCGAGATCCGAAAGGGAGAGTTCACGCCGTTCGTTGTCGAAAAGGTCCAATATCTTGAGGGCCTTCGCCAGAGAGGTGTTAACGTATCTTTCCCGCGACATCTCTACCTCCGTTCGTTATTTCCATGACCAAAACGTTTGTAGCCGCTAGCTTTTCCCCTGTCAACCGCAAACGCTGGTGCAAGGCCCCGCCTCCGCAGTACCTCCGTCTCCCCGTAGGCTGTTCCACAAAAAAGCGAGGAAGACCCCCGCGAACAACCCCAGGACACCCGCCACGGCGAGGTTCATCCCCCGGTTCGGGCCCACCGGCTCCCCGAGACCGTTCGGCCCCCGGACCACGCGGAGGACGGAACCCTTATCGTTGAGTTCCCGCAGGATCGCCTCCTCCTCCTGCAACGAGAGGAGTTCCACCTTGGCGTTCACGTATCGCCCACTGATCTGGCCAAGGTGGAGGATCCCCAGCCTCTCGACCCCGTCGATCAGGCTTTCCACCGGGCGCAGGCGACTGAAAAGTAGATCTAATTCTTTCTCTGCCAACGCCCCCTCCAGCGTGCGTCGCTCCAGCCCTACCTCGATCTGCAGCATGGAGGGATCCCCTTTTATCTCCTCGATCTTCCTACGGATTTCCCCCTTCTGCCTCAAAGCCTCGTGGTAAGCTTTGTCCACGAACTCCTGCCATTCGGCGATCTGTGCCTGGAGGGTCTTCACCCGCAGGCCGATCTCGGTGAGGCGCAGCTCTATCGCGGCCGCCAAATCACGATTGTAAGCGTCCCGAAGCCCGGAAGCCATCGCCCCGAGCATCGCCGCCAGGTCCGCCGGCGGTGCGGGCCCTTCCAGGGTTATGGTGACAAGGCCCTCCTTCACTTCGAACTTCGCATGGTCCAGAAACCACCTCGCCCCCTCGTCCCCCAATGACCCGGAGAGCAGGCCCTGATCCTTCGCCCGCTCCACGACCTCATGAGGGG
>MTNL01000243.1 GCA_002010365.1 Candidatus Acetothermia bacterium JdFR-50
CCACCTCATCCCCATCCTCCATCTCCCCCACCAGCTGCACCCGATCCAGCGTGGCGGGCAGGACCTGTCCCCTTACCGAGAGGAGGTGGCTGGCTTCCTCCACCGCCAGATCGAAGCTCCCCAGGGCTTGCTCCAGGCCGGCCAGGAGCAGATTCCCCAGGGCGTGACCCGCGAGGCCCTCACCGTATGTGAACCTGAATTGCAGGAAACGCTCGAGCCGTGCCTCGTCCTCGGCCAACGCCAGGAGGCAGTTCCGCACGTCCCCCGGGGGCAACACATCCAGCTCGGTCCGGAGCCTCCCCGAGGAACCGCCGGTGTCCATCATGGTGACCACCGCGGTGATATTGGTGGTGTAGTGCTTCAGGCCCCGCAGCACCGTGGGGAGCCCGGTCCCCCCGCCGATGGCCACCACCTTTGGGGCCTGACGCAGGATCCGGGCCTCGTACAGCGCCTCCGCTAACGATCCGGCCTTGCGGGGGGAGAGGGCCTGGAGGATGGAACGGACGAGCCGGTGCATCCCGTAGCTCGCCCCGGCGAGCCCGAGGATGATACAGAGCGCCCCCACCACGGGCCGCTCCAGTATGTGAAAGAGAAAAGCGCGATAGATCCAGCGGACTCCCTCCTCCCCCAGAAGACAAAAAAGGCCGAAACTTAAAGCACCGAGGGAGGCCAAGGTGAGCACCCCCCAGCGCTTGATCCCCAAACCGGGGAGGAGGAACTTCGCCCAGCCGGGAAACCTCACGTTATCACCCTAACGCCGGGGCCCAAGGCCTGCAGCGCGGTGTAGAGCTCGTCCGAGGGCGAGACCCGGTATCGGGGCCCCGCCTCCACCGCCACCGAGCGCCCATCATCGTAGAGCTTCACGATCAGGGGCACAGCACCGGCGTGCTCGGCGAGGACTTCCACCAAACGCCTGATGAAGTCCTCATCCACAAGCTCCAGAGGCATCTCCACCAGCACTTCCTCAGGCCCCAATTGAAAAGCCTCCTCTTCGAGGAGAAAAACCTCGTCGGCGATCAGGCTTTTGGCACCGTTCCCGTTCCGTTTACCCCAACGCACTTTGAGTATAAGTAAGCGCCCGACGGCGAACCACCCCGGGGCCTTCTCATAAACGCTAGGAAAAACCACCACCTCAGCTTCGCCCGTTCGGTCTTCCAAAACCACGAAGGCCATTCGGCCCCCGTTTTTGGTGGGCTTCACCGAGACCCTCTTCACCAAGCCGGCCACGGTGAATTTGCCCCGTTGGGAGGACACCTCCGCCAGGGGGATCGCGCCCCTTTTCTCGAGGTGGTCGGCGTACTCGTCCAGCGGATGGCCCGAGATGTAAAGCCCCAGGTACTCCTTCTCGAAGGAAAGGAGCATGCGTTTGGGAAACTCATCCTGCGGCAGGGAAAGCTTCGGCAGAAGCTCGTCCCCATCGAAGAAGGAACGCTGACCGGAGAGGCGTTCCCGCTTGCTCCGCTGCGCCAGCTGCAGCCCCTCCTCCACCAGTGACAAAAGGCCCTTCCGCGGGCCGAAACGGTCCATGGCTCCGGCCTTGATCAGGGCCTCCACCGTGTCCCGGTTCACCCGCTCCGGATCGATTCGGCGGAAGAAGTCGAAGAAATCCCTGAATCCATCTGCCCGGACCGCGATGATCGCCTCCACCGCCGCCCGGCCCACGTGCTTTATCGCCCCCAGGCCGAACCGGATCTTCCTCTCCCCCACAGGGGTGAAGTCCACGTCCGACTCGTTTATGTCCGGGGGGAGGACCTCGATCCCCATCTCCCGGCACTCCCGGATATAGGCCGCCACTTTGTCCAGGTTGTCCTGCACCGAGGAAAGGAGGGCCGCCATGAAGTAGGTGGGATAGTGGGCCTTGAAGTAGGCAGTCCAGTAGGTGATGTGGGCGTAAGCGGCGGCGTGGGCCTTGGCAAAGGCGTAGCTCGAGAACTTCTCGATGTCGGAGAAGAGGCGTTCGGCCTCCTCCCGGGAGAGGCCGTTGCGGATGCACCCCTCCACGAACTTCTCCCGCATCTCCGCCATGACCTCGGGTTTTTTCTTGCCCATGGCCTTGCGGAGGATGTCGGCCTCCGCCAGGGAGAACCCCGCGAGCTTTTGGGCCATGAGCATCACCTGGTCCTGGTAGATGGGGAGCCCATAGGTCTCCTTTAGGATCCCCTCCAGGGTGGGATGGGGATAGGTGACGGGTTGGCGCCCGTGCTTCCTTTCGATGTAGTCGTCCACCATCCCCGACTCCAGGGGGCCGGGGCGGTAGAGCGCGAGGATGGCGATGAGCTCCCTGAACTCCGTGGGGGCCAGCCTCCTCACCAGGGCCTTCATCCCCGCCGACTCCAGCTGGAACACCCCGTTCGTGCGCCCCTCCCGGATGAGGGCGTAGGTGGCCTCGTCGTCCAGGGGGATCTCCTGGAGGTCGATTTCAACCCCCGTGCGCTCGGCGATGAGACGTCGGGTGTCGTAGAGGATGGTGAGGTTCCTCAGGCCCAAAAAGTCCATCTTCAGAAGCCCCAAAGCCTCGAGGTCGTGCATATCGAACTGGGTCACGAACTCCCCGTCGGAGAGGTGAAGAAGGGGCACGAACTCCTCCAGGGGCTCGGGGGCGATCACCACCCCGGCGGCATGTGTGGAAGCGTTGCGCAAAAGCCCCTCCAGCTTCAAGGCGATCTCAAATAGCTGCGCTATTTCCGTGTCCTCATCCACCATGGACCTAAGCTGCGGCACGTTCTCCAGGGCGTAAGTCAAGGGCTTTCCGAAGGGGATGAGCTTAGCGATGCGATCGGCTTTCTCGTAGGGAAGGCCCATCACCCGGGCCACGTCCCGTACCACCGAGCGCGAGGCCATGCGGTCGAAGGTCCCGATCTGGGCCAGGTGGTCCCGGCCATACTTCTCCGCCACGTAGCCGATCACCCGATCCCGTCCCCGGATGCAGAAGTCCATGTCGATATCGGGGAGGGAGATCCGCGAGGGGTTCAGGAACCGCTCGAAGATGAGCCCGTACCTCAGGGGATCCACCTGGGTGATGCCGAGGCAGTAGGTCACCAGGGACCCCGCCGCCGAGCCCCGCCCGGGACCTACGGGAATCCCCTCTTCCCGGGCGTAGCGCACGAAGTCCTGGACGATGAGGAAGTAGGAGGCGAGGTCCATCCTCCCGATCACCGAGAGCTCGTACCGCAGGCGCTCCTCCACCTCGGGGGGAAGGGGGTCCCCGAACCGCTCCCGCGCCCCCTTCCAGGCCAGGTGTTCCAGGTACTCCTGGGGGGAGGAGAACCCCTCGGGCACGGGGAAGTGGGGGAGGAGCCTGTCCCCCAGGGGAAGCTCCACCTGGCAGCGCTCGGCGATCTCCAGGGTGTTCTTCAATGCTTCGGGGATCTCGTCGAATTTCCGCGCCATCTCCTCCGGGGTGAGGAAGTGGTAATCCTCCCCCTCGAAGGAGCGGGCATCGCCCTCTGTGAGCTTCTTTCCCCCTTGGATGTTGATGAGGATGCGGTGGGCCTCCCGGTCCGAGGGCGACATGTAGTGGATATCGGCGGTGGCCACCACGGGGAGGGACAATCTCTTCGCGAGTTCCAGTTGTTTGCGGACGAGCTCCCGGTTCCGTTCGAGGCCATGATCCTGGAGCTCAATATAAAACCGGCCCCGGAAGATCTCCGCGAGCTTCCCCGCGGCACCCAGAGCTCCTCGATCGTTCCCCGAAAGGAGCTTCTTCTGGACCTCCCCCGAATCGCAGGCGGAAAGTACGATCAGTCCCTGGGAGAAGCGCTCCAGGAGCTCGTAGTCCACCCGGGGCTTGTAGTAGAACCCTTCCAAGTGAGCCCGGTTCACGAGCTTGACCAGGTTCTTCCAGCCCCGAAGATCCTCCGCCAGGGCCACCAAATGGTAGAACTTCTCCCCTTTTCCCCCTCCCCTATCGGTCCGGGATCCCGGGGCCACGTAGAGCTCGCAACCCAGGATCGGCTTTATCCCAGCTTCCCGGGCCTCTTGGTAGAACTTAACGGCACCGGATAGGACCCCGTGGTCGGTGAGGGCGATGGCAGGCATCCCCAACTCCGCTGCCCGCCTCACCAACTCCCCCACCCGGCACATGGCGTCGAGCAAGGAGTACTCCGAGTGTGCATGTAGATGGACGAAGCTCATCTCACCGTCTCAAACAACACCACCAATTCCCCCGGGAGGCCGTAGCGGAGCCTGGTGC
>MTNL01000055.1 GCA_002010365.1 Candidatus Acetothermia bacterium JdFR-50
TGGTGCCCCCGGCCTCGGGGTCCACCGCGTCCGCCGTTAGGAAAGCCTTCTCCACCGTGAACTGGGCGATGTATCCCTCCGCCATCGTCCCGCCGATGCTGTAATAACCGGGGCGGATGTGGCCGGCGATAATATGGGTCTCGATGTCGGGAAAACTGGCGAGCTCTTCGGCCAACTTCACATCGGTTACGATGACCTTCAACCCCCTCCGGCGGTGAAGGAGGCGGGCCAGGTGTAAGGAAGTGGTGCCGGAATCCAGGAGGACGCTATCACCGTCCTCGATGTACTCCAAAGCCTTGGCCCCTATGCGGGCCTTTTCCTTCGCCATGAGGGACAGCTTGGCCTCGTACATGGGCTCGATGGAACCCTTGTCCACATCCAAGATGAGGCCGCCGTGGACCCGTTTCACGGGAAGTCTCGTCATGCGGAGGAAGGCCTGGATGTCGCGCCGGATGGTGGACTCGGAGACCCCCAGCACCTCCTTCAGGTGCTTTACGGAGACGCTGCCCTCCCGTCTCAGCGTATCGAAAATATACGAGAGCCTATCGACTTTCTGCATCGAAATCATTATAGCAATATTCACGCAAAAGTCAAACAAATACGTGCAAGAAAATGAGCAATTCTGCGCGCACCCGGACGCGAATGACGCTTTCGCGGTGATGGAAATCGGAACCCTATTTTTCGACTAATTGTAGCGGCCGGGGGAGCCCTCGTCCTTCCAGTCCCGATAATCCTTGCGGAAATGGGAGGTGGCAGGGCAGCCGGGGCATTCCTTGAGATACCGGGGACATTCCGCGCAGTTCGCCCCGCACGGGGATCGTTCTCCCTTCTCCTCAGGGAGCCGGGGTTCCATGTAGGCGGGAAAGGAGGGCGAATCGGTTACATACACCGCGGCCTTGCGGAGCCCTAAGGTGACCTCGGGATCGGTAGAGATGGCGCGGAGCCACCAATCGCGCCAGGAGGGCATGAAGAAGATCCCCACTACCATGTTCCCGAACGCCCCCAAGAAGTAGACAAAGGGACAGGAGGAGTAGATCTCCGCGATCCGCCGCGCTGCCTCTTCCGTGGGGGCCTCCCCCACCAAGAGGTAACAGCGCGGCCCCTCCTCTACCTTTCTCTCCATAACCGGAAGAGCTCCGCAAACGCGGGCCCGAAACGTCCCACGAAATCACCCGGCGTGATGGGTTCCGGTTCGTTGGAAACCGTGATGTAGGGAACTCGGAGTTCCCTTACCTCCAGATAACCCGCGGGTCCCTCGGCCAACTCAGGCCAGTCATCCACCTTGTAAGTACGCTCGTATTCCTCCCACGGGACGGAGTGGGTTAGGATCCCGTCGCGGCGGTCCCGATCGTAGCGGGCAAGGTTCCGCCGCCACGATTCCTCCACCGACACGTCGAGGTACAGGATCGCTCCCCTCTCCAGGGCCCGGCGGTGTAGGCGGGAGAGGGCTTCCCGGTAGCCGTTATCCCCGCCCCGGGAGAATTCCACGATCACCGTGCGCCCCGGGAGTTCCGGCTCCGCGTCGATGGCGCAGTTGAGCTTCTCGATGAGGAACGGCCAAGTGTGGTCGTCGGTCACGTAGTAGTTGTCGTCCGCCCGTCGGGAGATGAGCCTCCCCTTGCCCACTTCTTCCCAGATGTCGTCTTCGATGAACTTCTCCCACAGGATGGGAAAGTCGTCCAGGACGGCGAGCGTCCCCAGGTGGTAGTCCCGGGCGCGCACATCCGGAGAAAGACTTTTCAAGAACTGAATGAGTTCGGATTTCCCCGCCGCCGGCCTGCCCAGGAGGATGAGATAGGGAATAACATCTCCCCGGGGGAGGGAGCGATACCGGAGGCCCAGAGCCGATACCAGTTCCCCGAGCACCTCTTCCGGGGACCTGTCGGCGTCGATCGCCGAAACCTCATGTCCCCGTTCGGCGTGCCAGCGGGAGAGCCAATCCGACATGCGCACGAGCACTTCCTCTCCCACTTCGTAGTGGGGGTCCCCCCGGGCCCGCTGCCTAGCCAGGGAAACGGGGATGAGGATCTCCAACCGCACGAAGAGGTCCGGCCAGCGTATACGCGGCTCGATCTTCGTGAATTCCTCGAGGAACGCCCGGTCCCCTAAAGCGGCGGAGTACGCGGCGTGGACACCGAGATGAGATTCCTCCACAACGATGAGACCCCGCTCCAGGGCAGCCTCGATCTCCCGCTGCCGTTGGGGGAGCTCATTGAGGATCGCTTCCCTCAATCGATCTCGCTCGCGGAAGAGATCGATCTTCTCCCGCTCCGCGACTTTCTTCACGAGCTCAGGGAGGACGAAAACCTGTCCAGGAAAGTAGAGCTTGAGGGCGGAGAGGAGCTCACTTTTTCCCACTGCGGGGAGTCCCTCGACGCTTATATAACGCATGACAAAAACAAATGGGCGGAGGAGGACTCGAACCCCCGACTTCTCCCCCGTGAAGGGAGCGCTCTACCAACTGAGCTATCCGCCCTCAAAAAATCTTAGCCCTCAGCTTCCCCGTGATCAAGTATTCGATGTCCCCTGGACAACGGGTTTATGCTCCCGGTATCCGTGCCATTGGAGCAGAAAGAGACCCCCGACTTCTCCCCCCTGAAGGTAGCGCTCTGCCAAGCCGCTTTTGGTTTGACTTGTGGGTCTTCGACCATTGCCAGTTGAGGAGGGACTCCACCGCCAGTATCTTTTCATACAAGATGAAGGCTTGTGTCCTCACCTGGGGCTGTCAACTCAATGAGCACCGCTCCGAGGAAATCGAGGGGCTGCTCCAAGCGGCCGGTTACGAGATCGTTTCCCGGCCCGAAGAGGCGGATGTAGTGATCCTAAATACATGCATGGTCCGCCAGCGGGCCGAGGACAAGGTGATAGGCCGCTTGGGGGAACTTTGGCACCTCAAAAAGCTTCGCCCCCTCGTCATCGGCGTAGGCGGATGTATGTCCCAGGGGAGGAAGGAGGAGCTCCTACGTTACCCCGCGGTGGACTTCGTCTTCGGTTCCGCCAATGCCTCCGAGATCCCAGGGCTCATCGAGCGGGCCATGCGCGGGGAGCGTCCCGTGTCCCTTCCCCGACCCGATCGGATGGAACGGCTCCCCGTGCGCCGACGCAGCCCCTACCAGGCCTATGTGACCATTGCCGAGGGATGTTCCCACTCCTGCGCTTACTGCATCGTCCCTTTCGTTCGCGGCCCCTTGCGCTCCCGCCCCATGGGGGAGGTCCTGGCGGAGCTTCGTGAGCTTGCCGCGCAAGGCTACAAGGAGGTCACCCTTTTGGGACAGAACGTGGACGCATATGGCTTGGATCTCCGGGACGGGACCGATTTCGCCTCCCTGCTGCGGGAGGTGGCGAAGCTCCCCATACCCAGGATCCGCTTCACCTCTTCACATCCTGCCTATATGACCCCGGAGACCATAGCGGCCATCGCCGAGGGCCCGAACATCTGCGAGCATGTGCACCTGGCCGTCCAGTCGGGAAGCGACAGGATATTGCGGGCCATGCGCCGAGGTTATACTCGGGAACGATTCCTGCGAATTGTGGAGGCGCTCCGGGCGGCAATCCCTGGGGTGAACATCACCACCGATATCATTGTGGGCTTTCCCGGGGAGACGGAGGAGGACTTCGAGCAGACCCTCTACTTGATCCGGGAAGTGGGGTTCGGCACCGTGTACGTGGCCATGTACTCGCCCCGGCCGTATACACCTGCTGCAACGCTTCCCGATGATGTGCCTCCCGCCGAGAAAAAGAGCCGCTTGGAGGCGGTCCTTGAGGTTACACGCCGGATCGCTCAGGAGATAAACGAACGGAAGCTTGGCAAGGTAGAGGAGGTCCTTGTGGAAGGGTATCTCCAGGGCAAAGGCTTCTACTACGGGAAGACCCGGGACATGCGTACCGTGCTTTTCCCCGGAGAGGAGGGGATGGTGGGCAACTTCGTCCTGGTGAAGCTTGAGAGGGCAACCCCCGGAGCCATTTACGGGGAACCGGTCAAGGAGCCGGTAGCATGATCCTCACCGTAACGTTAAACCCCACCTTGGACAAGTTCTACTGGGTGGATCATCTTCCTCTATCGTTGGAGCGGGCCGAGGAGGAGATCCTTATCCGCGCCCGCAAATCGGTGGCCAGCGCCGGCGGAAAGGGCATAAACGTCTCGGTCTTTTTGG
>MTNL01000104.1 GCA_002010365.1 Candidatus Acetothermia bacterium JdFR-50
TCTCTCCCCCCACCCCCCCGACCCCCAGGGGAGCCGCGATCCCGTAGGGGATGAAGAGGGCCACCACCAGGCCCGCGATCACCAGGGTTTTTATCACGTCCGCCAGGTAAAAGAGGGCCAGGTTCACCCCCGAATACTCCACCAGAAGTCCTCCGGCGATCTCCGTCTCCGCCTCCGGGATGTCGAAGGGGATCTTGGAGAGCTCCGCCGGGGTAACCACCAAGAGGCCGATGAAGAGGAACAGGAGCCCGATCCACCCCAGGGGACCGACCACCCCCCACAACGGGTTTGCGGCGATGGTGGCCAGGGAGAACGAGGGCCCGACCCCCATCACCGAGAGCCGCCACGCGATCCCCACGGCGGCGATGGCTAGGGGGAACTCGTAGGACATCATCATCACGATCTCCCGCTGTGCCCCCACCACCGCATAGGGAGAACCCGATGCGAATCCGCCCAGGGCCATGGCCAGGGCGGGAATGGCGAGGAGATAGAGGATGAGGATCAGGTCCCCATATCCGTGGAGCACGGGGGCCAGCGACCCCACGGGGAGGTAGAGGAGCGCCGTCACCGCCGCCACGAAGGCCACGAAGGGAGCGGCCTGGAAGAGCCATGGAACCGCGGTACGCGGGACGACGTTCTCCTTGAGGAGGAGCTTCACCACGTCCAGTACCGGCTGCCTGAGGGGCGGACCGATTCGCCCCTGGAGCCTGGCCGCGAGCTTGCGGTCCAATCCCTTGTAGAGGAACCCGATGGCCCCTCCTCCCACCAACACCAGGATCGCCTGCCACAGGGCGTTAAGGCCGGTCATCCCTTCCTCCCGAGTGATGCATGAGGGGCGACGCGCGACGCGACCCTTTTGGTCTTCTCCCAGGAGAGGCGAAGGAGCTCTTCCTTCCAGATCACCTCTTCCCTATCTCCACGGACGATGTGCACCCGCTCCATGCAGCAGATGCAGGGGTCGATGGAAGCGGCCACGATGGGGATGTCGGCGATCTCCTGGTCCTCGAACATGGGGAACCACGGCATGAAGTTGGAGTAGGTGGGGGCTTTGACCTTCCACACCACCGGGGCCTCCCGATCCGCCTCCAGGCGGATGTAGTGGATCACCTCGCCCCGGGGCGCCTCGTGTCGGCCGATCCCCTCCCCCTCCGCTTTCTTCAGGTGTGCCATGAGGGCGGCCACCTTGGGGAAGGAGGTGATCTCCCCCTCCGGCATCTCCTCCAAGCACCGCTCGATGAGCTCGATGGACTGGACCACCTCCAGGAGCCGCACCACGATCCGGTCGTAGACGTCCCCTCGCACCTCCAGGCCCATGTCCTCCGGCGTCAGGGCCTTGACCTCCAGATCCGGGTAGGCGAAGTAGGGCCAATCCTGGCGCAGGTCCTTCCTGAGCCCGGAGGCCCGGGCCGTGGGCCCCACGGCGCAGAGGGAGTCGGCTTCCTCGGGGGAGAGGGGCCCCACGCCCCGGGTACGCGCCTCGATGGAGGGGTCCCGGAGGAAGAAGCTCACGAAGTCATCCACCAAGCTCCGGTAGTACCGCAGGGCGTCCTTGAGCTTGGGGTACTTCTCGGGAGGTATATCGCGGCGGACGCCGCCGTAGATGGGGATGGCGTAGTTGATGCGGTTGCCGGTGACGTCCTCGAGGAGATCCAGGACGGGCTCCCGCACCTTCCAGACGTAGTGGAGGAGGGTATCGAAGCCGAGCTCGTGGGCGGCCACCCCCGCCCAGAGGAGGTGGGAGTGGATGCGCTCCAGCTCCCCGATGATCACCCGGATGTACTGGGCGCGCGGGGGAACCTCGATCCCCGCCGCCTGCTCCACCGCCTGCACCAGGGCCAGGGGATGTGAGACCGAGCAGATCCCGCAGATGCGCTCAGCGAGGTAAATGAGCTGGACGAGGTTGCGCTTGGTCCCCATGAACTCGATCCCCCGGTGCATGAACCCGGGGCGGATGTCCACCGCCCGGATCCTCTCCCCCTCCACCCAGAAGGTGAAGCGGATCCCCTCCTTCAGCGCCGGGTGGATGGGTCCGATGGGGACCTCAAAACATGCCGGACAGGTCTTCCCCGCTCTCTTTTCCCCGGCCATACCTTCAGGCTCCAGCTTCGCCTTTTTCATCCTTCTTTGCCTCCCACGCCACGGTATAGCGTACGTAATCCGAGAGCTTCGGCTCGTCCTTGCGCCAGGGGTGGACCTCGAGCTCATCGGGGAGGAAGAGTTTCCGCGCGTCGGGGATCCCGGAGAACTGCACCCCCAGGAACTCGATCTTCTCCCGTTCCGTGGTGAGGGCCCCGGGCAACACCGCGCAGATGGAGGGCACCACCGGATCGTTCTTGGGGACGGAGAGGCGGAAGTTAACCATCACCTCTCCGTCGGGGGTCCCGTACCCCACGGCGAAATGGTAGATCAGCTCGATTCTGTCCCCGGCGTCGACCCCGGAGATGATGGAGATGTGAAGGGGCCCCAATTCCCTTAGGGTCCGCACGGCCTCCAGGAGGTCATCCCGGTCGATCTCGGCCCAGACCAACTCCCGTTCCAGGGTCCGCTTGTGCCCTATGGCCTCCGTCCGCACCTCCGGGGCCCGAAGCCGCTCGCCGAGCTTCTCCTGCAGGGCCGTCAGAACCTCCTGTGCCCTCATCCTTCCTTCCCTTCCAACAGGCGCTCCAGCTTCACCACCGCCTTGACCACCCCGTCGATGATCGCCTCCGGCCGCGGGGGACACCCGGGGACGTATACGTCCACCGGGATCACGTTGTCCACCGGGCCCATGACGTTGTAGGAGTCGTAGAAGACCCCGCTGGTGGAAGCGCATCCCCCGATGGCGATCACCACTTTGGGGTCCGGGGTCTGGGCGTAGATGCGCTTCACCCGCTCGTACATGGGCCGGGTGACGGTTCCGGTGACGAGGAGGACATCGGCGTGGCGGGGCGAGCCCACGAGCTTTATCCCGAACCGCTCCACGTCGTAGCGGGGGGTGAGGGCGGCGAGGATCTCGATGTCACAGCCGTTGCACCCCCCGGTGTTCAGGTGGTAAACCCACAGCGCCCGCTTGAATCCCGATAGTTTCAGCCGTTCCAGGAGCTCCGCGTGCTTCATCCCAGCATCACCACCAAGATGGAGATGACGAGCACCACCAGAAGCCACCCCACGTAATCGCCCACGAACCCGGTATGGAAAGCGATCAGGCGCGAAAGCACCGGACGCAGCGCCTCGGCGAAGCCCCAGTAGAGGTGAGTCCCACCGACCCCGGCCCCCTCGGGCAGCCGCTCCCCCGAGAGGAAGGGCTCCTCCTGTTCCGTGCCGCGCTTGTAGGTGCGGCGGCCCTGGAGCCACACGGCGAACCCGATGGCGAGGACCCCCAGCGCCAGGATCGCCCAAACGATTGGACTCCAGAACCCTTCACCGCTTCCGATCCTCATCCCTCAACCTCCGAGAACGGCCGCGAGGTAAGCGGCCCGTCCTTCCACCAGCGCCTGGACCGCCGGGGACACCATCCGCTCGATGAAGAACCCCGGGAAGAGCCCGAAGACGATGATCACCAGGGCCAGGATCCCCATGGCCACCAACATCCCCCGGGGCGCGGGGCGGACATCCCTCACCTTGGGCCCGAGGAAGGTCCCGTGGAAGGCCCGCACCACCACGGCCAGAAGGAGGATGGAGGAAAGCACCGCCACGGCCGCGAACACCGGCGAGGCCTTGAAGCTGGACTCGTAGATCAGGAACTTGGAGGCGAACCCGTTGAGGGGCGGGATCCCGGCCAGGGCTAAAGCCCCCAGGAGGAAGAAGCCGGACTCCCACCGCAGCGTGTGCCCCAGCCCCCCCAAGGAGAGGAGGTCGGCCGAGCCCGCCGCCCGGCGAACAGCGCCGATCACCAGGAAAAGCAGCCCCACGGAAGCGAGATCGTTGATCATGTGGAAGATGCCGCCCTTGAGGGCCACCTCTCCGAACCCCTGTCCGGCGGCCACGATCCCCACCCCCACCGCCAGAAGCATGTAACCCAGCTGAGACACGGCCCCATAGGCGATAAGGCGCCCCAGGTGCCGCTGTACCACCGCCATGAGCACGGCCACAAGCACCGTCACCGTCCCCAGGGAAGCCACGAGCCACCCGATCCCCGGGGCGGTGAGGACGCCGCCGAAGAGGG
>MTNL01000146.1 GCA_002010365.1 Candidatus Acetothermia bacterium JdFR-50
TAGGACGGTGGTGAGGATCCCGGCGTTGCGGCGGGCGGTGGCGTTTATCTCCTCCAGGCGCTCTAACTGGGCCCGGGCGATGGCCGCGGTGAGCTCCGGCATGCGGTAATTCCATCCCAGGGTGTGAGCCACATAGGAGCGGCGCTCCTTTTCCCGGACCTGCTCGCCAAACATGCGGACCATATCCGCCCGGAGCCAGTATTCCTTGTCATCGGTGACGAAGAGTCCCCCTTCGCCGGCCTGGAAGTTCTTGGTCTGGTTTAGGCTGAAGGCAGCGAT
Organism: Candidatus Acetothermia bacterium JdFR-50; assembly: GCA_002010365.1. Taxonomy (GTDB): domain Bacteria; phylum Bipolaricaulota; class Bipolaricaulia; order Bipolaricaulales; family Bipolaricaulaceae; genus UBA3571. The sequence continues at coordinate 280 of MTNL01000146.1, forward strand.
ATCTCCCAAGGTCCCCGCCTTCTTTCCCTTGTATACCGCCCCCGCCGCCTGGGCCGCGTCCTCTATCAGGACGAGGCCGTGCCTCTCCGCCACGGCCCTGATCTCGTCCATGTCCGCGGGAAGACCCTGTATATGGACGGCGATGACGGCCTTCGTTTTTTCGGTGATCTTTTCCTCGATCTTTTTGGGGTCCATGTTGTGCGTTTTGGGATCGATATCCACGAACACGGGGATCGCCCCTTGGTGCATGGGCGCCGTGGCCGAGGCCAGGAAGGAGAAGGCACTGGTTATAACCTCGTCCCCGGGGCCGATCCCGGCGGCGGCCACAGCCATATGGAGGGCGGCGGTGCCGCTGTTCACAGCGATGCAGTACTTGACTCCGAGGTACTCCGCGAATTCTTCCTGGAGGGCCTTGACATTAGGGGCGAACGCCCCGGCGAGGATTCCCGAATCCAGTACTTGATTGACCAACTCGCGGTCCCGGGAGGTCAAAATCGGCCAAGGGGTCAACTTATCTTTGGGGACAACCGGGACACCACCGTTGACAGCCAGATGGCCCAAAAAGATCTCCTCCTTTCTTGAAAACGTTACCAATGCCATTCTAATAAGCGGGAATTTGCCTGTCAATCCCTGGCAGTTTTGCGTTTGGCTTTCCATAAAGACAATTAGATTCACGACCAAGAATATGTCGCTGAGAGGAGGCTCGTTGTGAAGCTGAAAATGCCGAAACCATATTCTGCGGGACTTTTCCTGACTTATAAATGCAGTGGATCATGTCGTCACTGTTTATATGCCTGTTCACCTCGCTGGCCGGCGGACTGGATCTCCATAGACGACGCGGAGCGCGTGCTCGCGGGGCTTGCTGCCTCCATGCGGAGCCGCTACCCGTCCGATGCCCCGGTGGGGGTGAACGAGGGCCTCCACTTCACCGGGGGCGAGCCGTTCCTGAACTTCGAGTTACTCGTGGAGCTGGTGCGGATCGCGGCTGGGCTCGGAATCTCCGGGATCTTCGTCGAGACCAACGCGGTTTGGTGCGTGGACGGCCGTGTGACCCGGGAAAGGCTCCGGGAGCTGAAGGAGGCGGGACTACAAGGGATCCTGATCAGCGTCAACCCTTTCCTCTTGGAGCATGTTCCCTTCGAACGGACCCAGAGAGCGGTCCGGACCGCCCTCGAGCTCTTCGAGGGGCGGAACGTGTTGGTTTATCAAAGGGTTTTCTTCGAGGAGTTTTCGCGCTTTGGGATCAAGGGGACCCTGTGCTTCGAAGAATATCTCCGCCTGGGAGGTGGCCTTGGCCACGCGGAGCTCCTCTTGAGCGGCCGAGCGGTGTATAAACTGGCCCATCTTTTCCCGAAATATCCCGCGCGCCGTTTCTTCGGGATCTCTTGTCGCCCGAAACTCATCCGCGATTGGCACGTGCACGTGGACAACTATTGCAACTTCGTCCCCGGATTCTGTGCCGGGCTTTCCCTGGGCGATGCCCGGAGCCTCGAATCGGTCGTTTCCGGAATTGAGTTGACGGAACGCCCGGTCCTTCGGGCCTTGCTCACCGATTTGGAGGAACTTTACCGGCTGGGTACCGCGTACGGCTACAAGGAGAGGGAGGATGGATATATCTCCAAATGTCATCTTTGTCTGGATATCCGGAGGTACCTCAGCAGGTGCGGAAATTTCCCCGAACTTCGCCCCCGCTTTTTCTACGATTGCCTCTTCGAGGGGTGAGCGCTCAGCCTGGGTGTACTGGGTAGTCATTACGCAAGGAACTGCGCCGGGAGCTATATAATGGTTGATGTCCCATGAATTTGGTGCTTTCCTTTTGGCGGCTCTTCTTCGCCCCGATCTATCTGGCGTTGCGGGGAGCGCTACAGCGGTCCCTCTCCCGCGCCGAGGCGGCCCTGTCCGCCGGGGAAGGAAAGGTGCTCATTCCGCCGAAGCCGGCGAAATACACCGGGTCTTCTTGGCTCCGCCGTCCTCGGGGCGATGGCGTCATAGCTCTCAGCGAGGAAGGGGTTTGGTTCTGGCCCTTGCTGGGTTCCCCCATCCACATCCCACGGCAAGAGATCGAAGGGGTTCAGCTGGCACGTTGGTTTAGGGGATACCGTCGGGCCGGCAGCGAACACCTCGTGTTGAGGCTAACGGGCGGAAGGCGGATAGGTTTCATCGTGACAGATACCGAAGCATGGGTTCGGATGCTCACGAGTCCGTCGCGAAGCCAGCGCAAAAGGGAAAATTCTGGTGGGGCGAACGGCCGATAGAGGTCTCGCCCCTGGAACTGAACCCCCGCACGACCGGGATGTGTGGCACACTATCGGGCCAAAACCTCGCGGGCTTGAGCTAAGGCGCGCTCGATTGCCGCGGGAAGCCTCTCGGCTTTGGGTCCACCGCCCTGCGCGAAGTTAGGGCGGCCACCGCCCTTTCCTCCCACGACCTCCGCCGCGGTCCGCACGAGTTCTCCGGCGGAAAGGGGCGCATCCACCACCTTGGCCACAAGCACCGCCCTACCGTTCGCCTCCGACCCCAGAATCACCACACAGCGGCCGAGGCGTTCCGCCAAGGTATCCGCCAGGCGCTTCGCCTGCTCGGGTCCTCCTTCCACCACCGCCCCAAGGAGCTTCACCCCGTTTATCTCCTCCGCTTTTGCCACGAGGGAATCGGCCAACGACAACGCTCGCTCCGCCTCCAGACGCTTGATCTCCCCCCGGAGCTTCCTCATCTCTTCCCGTACCCGCTCCAGGGTGGGAAGGAGCTCCTGGGGCGAAGTTTCCAGGAGCCCCGCGGCTTCCCGGATCACCCGGCGCAGGGCGGAGAAGTGATCCCAGGCCCTAAGGCCCACCAGCGCCCGGATGCGGCGCGTCCCCGCCGCTACCCCTTCCTCGGCAACGATGGCGAAGAGCCCGATCTCTCCGGTACGGCGCACATGGCAACCGCCGCACAGCTCCTTGGAGACCCCGGGGACCTCCACCACCCGCACCTTGTCCTTCCCCCGGTACTCCTCCTCGAAGTGGGCGATGGCCCCATAGGCCTTGGCCTCTTCCAACGTCATTGAGTGGAATCTGAGCTCGATATCTCGGACCACCGCTTCGTTCACAGCCCGTTCCACTTCCTCCAGTTCTTTGGGAGAAAGGGGTGCGAAGTGGGTGAAATCGAACCGGAATTCCTCCGGTCCTACCCAGGATCCTGCTTGGATTACGTGCTCCCCCAGGTGTTTCCGCAGGGCAGCGTGGAGGAGGTGGGTGGCGGTGTGGGCCCGTTCGATCCCTCGACGTCGCTCGGCGTCGACTCTGAGGCGGCACCGATCGCCCACCCGGAATTCGCCGGAGGTAATGCGTATCACGTGGAAGAACGTGCCGTCGGCCTTCTGGACGTCCACCACCTCGGCCATTCCGAGGCGGGAAAGGTTTTCGATCCAACCGGTGTCAGCGATCTCGCCACCGGCCTCGGCGTAGAACGGGGTCTCGGGGAAGACGAAGCGCCAGGTCCCGTGACGCGTGAGGGGCGACGCGTGGCGGGCCTCCCTGTGGCTTTCGCCCTTTTCGTCCAGAACGGCGGATAGCTCGGTCTCCAGTTCCAGCTCCGAGTAGCCCCGGAACACGGTGGGTTCGAGGGCGCGGGTGTCCTTCACCGCGAGCTTCGCCTCATAGGCGGCCACCTTCCGGGAGCGGGCCCGCTGCTCTTGCATTTTTCGCTCGAACCCCTCACGGTCTACGGAGATACCGCGCTCCCCCGCGATCTCCTCGGTGAGCTCCAGGGGAAATCCGTAGGTATCATAGAGTTCGAACGCTACCTCCCCGGGAAGGACATCGCCTTCCTCGAGCTCCGCGAGGGCTTCCTCGAGTAGGGCCTCTCCGGCCCGTAGGGTC
>MTNL01000013.1 GCA_002010365.1 Candidatus Acetothermia bacterium JdFR-50
CTGGATGCAGAACCGCTGGGGCAAGCGGATAGCCTTGAGGACATCCGCCTCGGGAACGGTGACGTCGTAGGTGATCACCCGCTCGGTCCCCGCCCGCAGCATGTCCATAAACACCCACTGGGTGGTGGCCCGCTTGAAGATGGCCCCGCCGTTCTCCACGGGGGTGACCTCCCAGCCCACCGGAAGATCTTCATCCAAGCCCACCCCGGCCATGTCCTGATCCACGTGGATCCGCACCGTCACCCGGAAGGTGTAGCCGGGCAGGACGGTCATGGCGGAGATGGACCGGGTGGCCACCAAGGTGACCGGTGAGACGTAGATGGTGCCGGTGTAGCTCGCCGCGGCCCCGGCGTCGTCCACCGCGGTCAGCACGGGACTATAGGCGCCACTTTCCTCGTAGACGTAGCTCGTGGTGGGATCGGAGCTCACCAGATCCACCACCCCATCCCCGTCGAAATCCCAACGGTACTCCACGATCCGTCCATCGGGATCGTAGCTATCTGAGGCGTCAAACACCACTTCCTGACGGACCCTGGGCTCGGCCGGGGATACGGTGAAGCTCACCACCGGGCGCTGGTTGAGGGAGCCTACCACGGCGATGGTGTCGGTAGTGTTGAGCTCGATCTTCTCGGGGGCCGCAATGTCGCCGCTCAGAAACACCACCGACGTTATCCCGGTGAGGGCCACAGGAGAGATGGTGAGTTGGAACTCCGGTCCCAACGGGCCGAGAACCATCCCGTCCGTCCGGCCCGGCCCCCAAACCCAGCTGAACCTGCCGGTGGCCAGGTCATAAACATCGTTTTGATCCACGTTCGCCGGGTCATCCTCCACCAAGACGCTGGCCACGGCGGGTATTCCCTGGATGGAGAGCTCCGCCGATCCCCCGGTAGCACTGCCCATGGCATCGTGGATCACGAAGAGATAAAGTTCCCCGGCGGGATCCCGGTACAGGAAGAGGACCGTGGTATCATCCGCCGCCAATGGACAGCTGGAGCTGAACTCGAACCCCGCGTAAGCGTAAAACGCGGCGGCATCCTGGGTGCCCACCAGGGGTTGGATGCCCCTCGTGAGGCCCCCTTGGGACACCTCGAAGTACCCCTGGGCCCAAACCACCGTTGGGGCCAGGATCGCCAGTAGCCACAGGCTGATCTTCCTCCGCATATCACCCTCCTTCCGATTGTTGCCGCCGGTCTTCAGTCTAACCGCGTCGCCATCACGGGTCAGTGATGGCGGTTACCTCCTGAATTTCCCCTACAGCATCTGCAACACCTCTGACAGGGCCATATCCACCGCCCGCCGGGCCGCCCGCAGGGGATCTGAGAAGATCCAGGAGAGGAAAAACGGGGCGTCGTCCGCCGAGATAACGTTAGCATGGATCAAGCCCTCGGGGGTATAGAGGCGGACAAGCAGGGTCACCTTAGCCCGCCGATCCAATGCCGAGAGCAACCCCAATGGTCCCAAGAGGTTGCCCAAAGTGGGATCCAGAAGTCCTACCCCGGAAAGGAAGAGGGCCCGTTCGGCCCGGATCTCCCATTTGTCTTCCCAGCTGATCACCCGTACGACAAGCAGGTAATCGGCTCCCACGGTTCGGAGGATCTTGCGCACCCCGTCCTCGGGGATATAAGTGCCGAGGATTACCCCTGCCTCTAATTCCGCCCGGCGTACCTCGCGGTCCGGGACGACCTTCAGACCGCTATAAGCGGCGGCTTTTTGGACGGTATAGATCCGTAGCTGTTGGAGTGCCTGAGGGGGGATCCCGATGGCACACTGCACCACGATCGCCATCCGTTCCGCGGAAACCACTCCCCCCAGAAGCAGGACGAGTAACGCCACCAAAACCTTCCTATGCACCCGCATGGCTGGAGGGAGCGTACCTCCAAGCCTTTAGAGTCTGTAGGAAGGCTGCCCCGCGGGTTACCTCAATTTGTCATGGAGGTCTGTGACAGGTGTCCGCCCCGCGGGGGCAAAGCGGCTCACAAGGATAGGTCAGAGGGAGAGGGGCTTGGGGTTCTGTGCCCGGTGGGGGTGGTCTGGACCGGCGTAAACTTTGAGTTTACGCAGCATCCTCCGGCCGAGGTTGTTCTTAGGGAGCATCCGCTTAACCGCCAGCTTTATGGGCCAGTCGGGGTGTTTCTTCACCAGCTCCTCATAAGGAATCTCCACCAAGTGGCCCACGTAACCTGTGTGATGCCGGTAGAGCTTTTGCTCCCATTTCTTACCGGTAAGCTTCACCTTATCAGCGTTGACCACGATGACGTAGTCGCCCACATCGAAATGTGGGGTATAAACGGGCTTGTGCTTTCCCTGAAGGATGATAGCGATTTTGGATGCAAGCCGGCCCAAGGGCTGATCTGTGGCATCGATCACGTACCATTCACGCTTAAACGTGATGCCAGCGTCTTCCTTTTTGGCCATGTAAGTTTTCTGCATCTCGCCTCCTTGTTGAGGGAACGAATCCGGACGAGGATTATATCCGGCCGCCTCCGCTGAGCTCAAGCTACCCCAAAAATAAAAGGCAAATCCTTCCGGCCGCGTTTTCCATATGGCCCGCCACTTGTCCCACGGTCCGGGCCACCTCCACCAAGTGGATCTTGGTGAAAGGATCGAGGGTAGCCTGGCGATATATGGCCTCCACAAACCGATCCTCGGCGGTGGAAACCCCGTGCTCCTCTTCCCCGATCTCCGCCAGGAGTTCCCTCATCCGGGCCGCCAACTGCCGTTCCCCTTTGAGATGCCGCTCCAGATTCTCCACCAATTCACAATATGCTCTTTGGCTCTCCCGCAGTCCCGCCGTGATCCGACCCCATATCTCCCTCAACTCATCGGGAAGGGAAAGGGGAAGAAGGGAGAGGAGGTGCACCGCGTCCTGGGCTTTGTCCGCGATCTCGTCTTGCTGCCAAAGAAGGTCCATGAGATCCCCACGGGCCATGGGCAGGAACAGATCGCTTCGAGGGAGTTTCCGTCGGATTTGGTGCTTCACCTGATCGGCTTCGTGTTCCCAACGGTCCACCTCGGCCTTGAGGGAAGCGATATCCTGGCTATGGAGGAAGGCCTCCATCACTTGGAGGAGGTACTCGGTGGCGCGACAGACTTTCTTCCCGTGTTCCACAAACAGAACGGTCGGGGGCTGTTCGAAGAGGAGCGAGCCTATCCTTTTCCAGAAACCCATTACGGCCTCCTTTAGAGGTCTATAGACTGTTTGGTCGCCTTCATTTTAGCTTCCCTCACCCCCCCTTCCACCTTATACTGGCCGCGCCATGCGGAAACTCCTCGGTTGTGCGGTCCTGCTTATCCCCATCGTGGGTTTAGCCTCCCTTTCCGGAAACCTTGGCCTCCAAATCGATTGGAGGGACGGGTCTTCGCTGGAACCCAGGGTCTTCGCCGCCCTCAACTACCGCCAGGGGGAGACCTCCCTGGGGATGAGTGTGAACCTTCCCCTAATGGATCTAAACTGGAACCTCATCCTGCGCGCGGGCCTAGACCAGGAGGGGTTGCGCCTCTCGCTGCAAGCAGGACTGGGCCCATCGGGACCGGCTTACTTCCACAAGGAGGTTTACCTCCACCCAGAACCCCTTCCCTTTTTGGAGGGGGAACTCCGCCTTAACGTCCGCTTGAGTTCTTACCTTCGCTCCCCCTTACAATCGCCCTCACTCAACCTTTCCGGCTACGGTTCGCTGCATTGGTCCCGGGATGAATTCTGGGCGGAGGCGAGCATCGAGGCGGGGATATACCCCTTCCCCCCGGCATGGGGAAGGAAGTCCCTCTCCCTGGGCTACCGACCACGGCCGTGGTGGATCACGGCGAGAAACTACTTTTGGGATAGGTGGGACCACGCCTTCGTGGAGCTCGGTTACCAAGAGGATCCGGTGAGGTTCGTCCTCCAGGGGACCTTCGTCCCCGGGGGGTTCCAACGGGCAAGCCTCTCCCTCTCGCTGAATCCGGAGCCCTTCCGCATCGGGATGAACGCGGGGTTAATCCCCTCCGGCCCCGTTCCCCTCTCCCTCTCCCTGGGCTATATGGGGGAGCTCGTGGAGATCTCCTTGCGAGTAAGCCTCGCCTTTCCCCTTCGCCCGCGGAGCGCGAGCCTAGAGGTGCGTCTTCCTTTCTAGAGCCCGACCAA
>MTNL01000010.1 GCA_002010365.1 Candidatus Acetothermia bacterium JdFR-50
ATACGGACGCCACCGAACAGGAGATGTCCCGGGGACGGTTCGCGGATATATCGATGCGTGTCTTCACCCAAACGGTCTCACCTTCGCTCAAGTTTATCGGTCAACGCGCGGAAATACAGTGGGGCTGGAAGCCAGGTGGCAAAACAGACCGCATCACTGGCTTCGCCGAAATCCCTTCCTTTTACCCACGGCCGCGAGGGCAACGGAAACTGAACCCGAATTCCTCGAAGCGATAAAAAAACAAATGGAGGCGAGCGGATTCGAACCGCCGACCTCCTGCTTGCAAAGCAGGCGCTCTCCCGCTGAGCTACGCCCCCAGCGCCCCAATCCTAGGGGCTCTTCATCTCCCCTTCAACATTCCCTTCCCCCTGGGGAACGCAGCGCCACACCACCTCCCCGCTGAAGGGGTTCCACCGCACCGGGATAAGCACCCCGCCCTCGCAGCGGGGAAACAAAGCCCCTTCGATGCGCGCCTCCAGCCCCGCCTCGGCTGGGCCCTGAAGCTTGAGCTCCACCGGCCCCTCGATGGAGATGGCAATTCGGCCCTCCTGGGGGGCGCTCACGAACTCTATCGGCCCCGAGATCCTGATGGCAACGCCCTCCCGCTGGATTCCCCACAGGACGATCCCCAGAAACACCAGGGCCCCGAGGAGGAGGACACAAAGGAAGATCAAAACCCAACGTTCCATCAGCCACCGCCCCCCTTCCGGGCGCGGGAAAAAAGCCGCGGGAGCGCCGCCTCCATGGCCCGCTCCCCCAAGGAGATGTACTCCGCGGCGCTCAGATAGGTGCGGAGGTAGCCCCCTGGCTGCCGTGGAAATTCCGGCCGCACCAGGACATCCGGCGGCCAGAGCTTGAGTTTGAGCTCGGTGATCTCCTGCAAAAGGATGAGGGCTGATTGGTTGAGGAGCGAGAAGAGNCCGGGCAGTGGCCGCTCCCGTGGCCGCTCGAGCCGCGACTCGAGAAACTCCAAAAGAGACGCCGGAACCCAAGGACGCTCCTCCAATGCGCGCAGCCTCTCCTCCAGCTCTTCCCACAGGCTCCGGCGCTCCGGGGTGGTGGGGATGGGCCTGGGCCCCACGTCCACCCCGATGACGATCTCCGCCCCCAGCTCCCGGCACGCCCGCACCGGGACCGGCTCCACCAGGCCCCCGTCCACCAAGATCCGCCCCCGCCGCCTCACCGGCCGGAAGATCCCCGGGATGGCGGTGGACGCGCGGAGCGCCTCCACCAACGGTCCCTCTTTTATCACCACAGCCTCCCCGGTATCCAGGTCCGTGGTCAGGGCAGCGAAGGGCATCCTCAAATCCTCAACGCGCAGATCCCCGAAAACGGAGCGGAGATACTTCTCCAGCTCCGCCCCGGAGCTCAAGCCCGCCCGGGGGAAGGTGGGGAGGAAGGTGCGCACCACCTGGGGGAGGGAGGCCCGGCGCCACTCCTCCTCGATGCGCTCCACCGGGATCCCGGCGGCGTAGGCCCCGCCCACCATGGCCCCGATGCTGGAGCCGGCCACCGCCACTACCTCGATACCCGCTCGCTCCAGGACCTTGAGGACACCCACGTGGGCCGCGCCCCGGGCACCCCCGCTCCCCAGGGCGAGCCCCACCCGGATCCTCCCTCCCCTTTCCTCCGCCATCGGCTAGCATGATACAGTTTAGGGGATGGCCACCGAAGCGTTGCAGGAAAAGCTCCGGGAGCTGCCCACCTCCCCCGGGGTGTACATCTTCCTCGGGGAGGGAGGGGAAGTGCTTTACGTGGGAAAGGCCTCCTCCCTCAGGAACCGGGTGCGCTCATACTTCCAGCCCTCCGGGGCCTCCCCCAAGGCACGGGAGATCGCCCGCGAGGCGGTGGACCTCGACTACATCGTCACCCGGAACGAGGCCGAGGCCCTGATCCTGGAGGACGCCCTGATCAAAAAGCACCGCCCCCGGTACAACACGCGCCTGCGCGACGACAAACGCTACCCTTATGTGAAGATCACCGCCGAACGCTACCCCCGGGTGCTTTTCGTGCGCCGCCCCGAAAACGACGGCGCCCGCTACTTCGGCCCCTTCACCTCCGCCAAGTCCTTGCGGCGGCTGCTTTCCATCGCCCAGAAGGTCTTCCCCCTGCGCACCTGTAACCTGGATCTGGATTCGGGGAAGGCGTACCGCCCCTGCCTCTACTACCACCTGGGCAAATGCCCCGGTCCCTGCACCGGTGATGTTTCCCCCGAGGAGTACCGCCGCCACGTGGAGGGGGTGGCCGCGATCCTATCGGGGAAGACCGAGCAGATCATCCGCGAGCTCCGGGAGCGCATGGAGGCCGCGGCCCGGGAGGAGCGGTTCGAGGAGGCGGCGAAGCTCCGGGACTACCTGCGGGCGCTGGAGCGGCTGCGGGAGAAACAGGCCGTGGCCCTTCCCGAACCGGTGGACCTGGACGCCGTGGGGATCGCGGCGGAGAACGGCCGGGGATACGGGTTGGTGCTATTGGTCCGTGGGGGCAGGCTCATCGGCCGCGAGGGATTCCCCCTTGTGGTACCGGAGGGCTCCTCGTCCCGGGAGGTCCTCGCCGACTTCTTGGATCAGTACTACACGCGCACCACCTCCATCCCCCAGGAGGTCCTCCTCCCCTTGGAGATCCCCGAGGTGGAGGCCTTATCGGACTATCTGGCGAGCCGCCGGGGGCAGGGGGTGGTGGTGAGGATCCCCCTTCGGGGGCCGCGGCGGGAGCTGGTGGAGATGGCCCGACGGAACGCCTCCCTGGCCCTCAGGCGGGCGGCGGCCGAGGAGCTCTCCTTGCCCCGAGAGGAGGAGGCCCTGGAGGAGTTGGCCCAGGCCCTCGAGCTTTCCGCGCGCCCTTGGCGGATCGAGGCGTTCGACATCTCCAACATCCGGGGGAAGGAGGCCACCGGCTCCTTGGTGGCCTTCGTGGGGGGACGTCCCCGCCGGGATGCATACCGACGCTTCCGGGTGCGCATCTCAGGGAAACCCGATGACTACGCCATGATGGAGGAGGTCCTCCGCCGTCGCTTCTCCCACGGCTTGAGGGAACTCCAGGAAGCGAGGCCCGGCGGGAAGTTCTCCGAGTTCCCGGACCTTCTTCTCGTGGACGGGGGAAAAGGGCAGCTGAACGTAGCCCTACGGGTATTGGAGGAGCTGGGGCTTTCCGGGATCGAGGTAGCGGCACTGGCCAAACGGGAAGAGGAGATCTACCGGCCGGGACGGCGGGACCCGATCCGTCTGCCCCGCGATTCCGAGGCCCTCAAGCTCCTCCAGCGCATCCGGGACGAGGCCCACCGGTTCGCGGTGGAGTACCACCGGCACCTGCGCCGAAAGGAGGCGCTCTCCAGCCTCCTGGACTCCGTCCCCGGCATCGGACCCGTGCGCCGGGGTCAGCTTCTTGAGCGCTTCGGCTCCCTGGAGGAGCTGAAGCGGGCGTCGCTGGAGGAACTCCTCTCCATCCCCGGCTTCCCCAAATCCATCGCCCTAAAGCTCTACAAAGCTTTGCACAAAGGGGGCTGACCCGAAACGGCTCCCCGGGCTACAATGGGAGTGGGAAAGGAGGAGGGCATGGAATGGTGGGAGGATGAGTGGCGTTTCCGCCGTCCCTTCGGGTTCTTCATGCGATTGGGACGGACCCTCCGGGACTTGGAAGATCTCTTCTCCCGCTGGGAGGAGTTCGGGTACGGTTTCGGCCCCTTCGGCCTGGGACGGACCGATATCTACGTCAAGGACAGGACGCTGGTGATCGAGACCGAGCTCCCCGGGGTGCGGAAGGAGGACATCCGCGTCCAGGTGGAGGGCGATAAGCTCGTGGTCACGGGGGAAGTACACCGCACCGAGGAGGTGCGGGAGGAGAACTACATCCGCATGGGCCGCCGCTACGGGGCCTTCCGCCGGGTCTTTCCCCTCCCCGAGGAAGTGGAGGACCCGGGGAAGATCAAGGCCAAGTTCGAGAACGGGGTGTTGCGGATCGAGGTGCCGCTTCGGCGCCCGCCGGAGCGGGGGGGCATCACTGACATCCCGGTGGAGTAAGGAGGATATCGTGTCGTTGTGGGACATCTTCTGGATCTTCTTTCTGATCGCCGCGTTGCAGCCGTATCTTCAGCGGCGGTACTTGGAGTCACAGCGCC
>MTNL01000211.1 GCA_002010365.1 Candidatus Acetothermia bacterium JdFR-50
AACAGGCCGGGGCACGGATGACCTACGTCCCGGAGCTGGGGGGAAGGGTTCCGCTGCATGGGCCGACGATGGAAACGACCCTGCCGGGAGTATACGTGGCCGGGGACTGCGCCGGGATCGGGGAGGCCTCCACGGCGATGCTGGAGGGAGAGCTCGCCTCCCTTTCGCTCCTTGCGCGGAAGGGATTCGAGATCGAGCGGGAAATGGCCGAGGCCCGGGGGGCACTGGAGAAACTACGGCTCGGCCCATTCGGGGAGCGGCCCCGGGCCGGCAAGGAAAAGGTCTTCTCGCTGATGAAGGAGGTCGCCATTGGCTGAGTTCAGAAGCACAGGCGTGCTTTCCGTCGACGATTTGGAGGGAAGAACTCCACCTCGCGAGAGGCTCGAGCGTGGCCCCTGTGCCACCATCGAGTGCGTGGAGGAGATCCCCTGTAACCCCTGTGAGGAGGCGTGCCCGGTGGGGGCCATCAGGGTGGGGGACCTCCTCACCAATCCCCCGGAGTTGGATTTCGAGCGCTGTACCGGGTGCGGGGTCTGCGTCGGGGTGTGCCCGGGACTGGCCATCTTCCTCCTCGACCTCTCGGGGGTCCGCCCCCGGCTGACTGTGCCCCATGAGCTCTTCCCGGTGCCGGAAAACGGTGAGGAGGTGGAGCTCCTCTCCCGGGAGGGAAAGGCCCTGGGGCATGGTAAGGTGGTGCGGACACGGCGGGCCGGGACTACCTGGATCATCACCGTGGAGCTTCCCGCGGAGGAGCTCCTGTGGAAAGTGAGGGCGATAAGGAGGCCGCGATGACCCACGCGTCACGCGTCACGCGTCAAGAACCAAAGGATGAGCCCATCGTCTGCCGGTGTGAGGAGGTCACGCTCCCGGAGGTGGTGCAGGCGATAAGGGAGGGCTACGACACCGTGGAGGAGCTGAAACGGCACCTGCGGGTGGGGATGGGCCCTTGTCAGGGTAGGACGTGTCTGCCGCTTTTGGCGCGGGTCCTCGCTCGGGAGACGGGAAGATCGTTGGCGGAGGTGATGGAGGAGATCTCCACGAGGCCCCCGTTGATCCCCATCCCGTTCGAAGTTTGGAGGGGGAAATGAGGCGCACCGCCGATGTGGTGATCATCGGGGCCGGTGTAACGGGCGCCGCGTTGGCATATGAACTCGCCCGGCGGGGCATCCGGAACGTGGTGGTCCTCGAGCGGAGGTTCCCCTGTTCCGGGGCCACGGGGCGCTGCGGCGGGGGCATCCGCCAACAGTTCACCACCACCCACAACATCCGCCTCGCCATGGAATCGGTGGAGCATTACGGGACCCTCGCGGAGGAGCTCGGGGTGGATATCGAATTCATCCAAGGGGGGTATCTGATCCTGGCCGAAACCGAAGAGGAAAGGGAGGCCCAACGGAAAGCGGTGGCGCTCCAAAACGATTTAGGACTCCCCTCACGGCTCCTCACGCCCGAGGAGGCCGCGGAGATCCTCCCCCTGTTGGATATCACCACCATAAAAAGCGCCACCTACTGTCCCACCGACGGCCACGCCAACCCGTTCCGGGTGGTGGAAGGATATCTACGTCGGGCTCGAGAGCTTGGAGTCGTCTTGGAAAAGTTCACCGAGGTCGTCGATCTCGAACCCAGAGGCGAGCGGATCGTCGAGGTGCGTACGAGCCGCGGCCCCATATCCCCGGGATTGGTGGTGAACGCCGCCGGGGCGTGGTCGGGGGAGATCTCCCGCATGGCGGGGGTGGAACTGCCCAACAAACCCGTCCGCCACGAGATCGCCATCACCGAACCGGTGGAGTTCTTCATGGAAGTGATGGTGATCTCGATCCACAACGGGATCTACTTCTCTCAGACCATGGAGGGGCAAATCATCGGGGGGATCGGCCTCCCGGACGAACGGCCGGGGTACAACCTCTCTTCTTCCCTGCGGTTCCTGCGGACCTACTCCCGGGAACTCCTGCGGTACGTCCCGGCCCTGGGCCAACTTTCGGTCTTACGCCAGTGGGCCGGGCTTTACGATGTGACCCCGGATGCCCAACCCATCCTCGGGCCCACCCCGGGCTTGGAGAACTTCATCCAGGCCAACGGATACTCGGGCCATGGGTTCATGATCGCCCCCGCGGTGGCCCGGCATCTCGCGGACTACATCGAGAAGGGGGTCAAGTCCGAGATCCTGGAGAAGCTTTCCCTGGAGCGCTTCAAGGAGGAGATCCGGGGCGAAGCCTTCGTGGTGGGCTAGCGGGCCGCAGGTGCACGCGTTCGATGGGGGATAGGCCGAACCGGGAGCTCACCTCCTCCGCGAGGTGAGGGCGCACCGTGAGGATGAGGGGTTTTCCTGTAGCCAAAAGCATCTCTAGCGCGGGGGCAAACCCGCCGCCTTGAAGCTCCCACGGACCCACCTCATCCACCACTACCNCCTCAGCTTCCACCCCGGCCCGGAGGATCGCCCGGTGGGCGAACCCCAGCCCCTCGGGGGAGAAGTAGAATCGGCGGAAGCGGATCCCCGGTGGCCTAATGGAGCAGAGGAGCGTTTCTCTCCCCGTGCCCAGGTCCCGTATCCGGTATCCCACGGTGCTCCCCCCATCCCGGATCCTGGGGGAGACCACGCCCCCAACGCTGTATCCCCTCTGTCCTATGTACTCCGCCACCCTTCCCGCGGCCGTGGTCTTCCCCGCAGCGATCCCCCCGATAATCAACACCGCCCGCGTCTTGCCGCGGAGGAGTCCCTTTAGGGCCCGCCGCCACTCCCTTGGCAGATCCATCCCCCGATTATCCCCGCCCAGGTTTTCGACCCGAAACGTATGGGACAGATGTCCGTAACATCCGACACCTATGAGCTTCCCTTTGGATCGAAAAACCGCTGCAATTGAGGCCGGAATGCTATATGCGGAGGTGAACCTCGGAACTCTACGGGAAAACCTACGGCGGATACGGGAACTGCTAGGCGGGACGGGGTTTCTGTTCGTGGTGAAGGAGGATGCCTACGGCCACGGCCTGGAGGAGGTGACCGTGGCCGCGGCGGAGCTTGTGGATTGGTTTGGGGTGGGATCGCTGGAAGAGGCCAGGAGGATCCGTGCCCTTGGCATCCGAAATCCCATCCTCATCATGAACCCTCCCCTCGCCGAGGAACTTCCGGGGATCATCCGGGAGGGCCTCCACTTCGTGTTGGGGGATTGGGAGCTCCTGCGGGAGGCGGAACGGATCGCCGGCGCGCTCCGGCGCCCCGCTTTCGTCCATATCCCCGTGGACACCGGGATGGGGCGTTATGGGTTCCTCCCAGAGGAGGTAGAGGGGCTACTGCGGGAGCTCTCCGGTTGTCTAAACGTGGAGACGGTGGGAATCTATTCGCACCTTTCCTCGGCCCATCAAGCCTCGGCAGATGACATCGCCTTCACCCGGGCCCAGATCCATTCCTTCCGGGACCTACTCCGCCGGCTCGAGAAGCGGGGGGTGAAGATGCCCTTCGTGCACCTGGCCAACTCCGCGGGGCTCCTCTCCTTCCCCGAGACCTCCACCGAGCCCTTCAACCTGGCGCGGGTGGGAGCCGCCGCCTATGGCTATGTGGACGGATTCTGGCGGCGGTGGGGGCTTCGACCGATATCCCGGGTATGGACCCATGTAGCGGCGGTGCGGGAGCTTCCGGCCAACCGCCCCGTGGGGTACGAGCGGTGCTATGTCACGAAGCGCCCTACCCGCATGGCCGTCCTGGGGGTGGGATACCGCCACGGGCTGAGCGAACACGTAAAGTGGGCATGGATTGGGGAGGAGAAGGCACCCCTTATCGGAAGGGTGGGCATGGACAGCGCCGTCCTGGACGTGACAGGGATCCCCGGAGTCCGTCGGGGAACTGAGGTCCTTTTGTCCGATGGAAGCGGGGAGAACATCGCCGGCTGGATCCTCCCCGCACTGGTGCCCTTGCTTTTCCACGCACAGAGGAGCTACGTGGGACTGCCCATCTCCGTCCGGGACAGGCTTACCGGGTGAGGGCAATCCCGGTGATGGTGATCCACATCGAGATGAGTACCGAGGGGGCCATACGACACAAGCCACAAATTTCCTTGTAAAACCCTTTATCTGCTCCCGCATGTGTAG
>MTNL01000251.1 GCA_002010365.1 Candidatus Acetothermia bacterium JdFR-50
GGTGGAGGAGGAGGTGAACAAGAACACTGTCTGCTCGGTGTAAAGGAATTTCTGGAGTTTCGGCTGGAGCTCGGCATAGAGATCGGCGCACTCAGGTGCACGGTGGTGGATCTGGGGGGTGGACATGGCCTGGAGGATCTCCGGCCGCACCTCGGTGGGCCCAGGTGTGAAGAGCTTGGAGTGGTTTCTGCGCATCTCATCCCTCCCTTGTCCAGGTTTTGGCGCCGTCCAATTTAACCAGTGGTCAGACAGCCTGGCAAGTGATACGATCTTACCATGCAAACATCGGTTTTTTTATGAGATCTAAGGTCACCCGCAGTTCACGGACACGATCGGGGTCCACTGGAGCCTCCGTGATCCCCCCGGCCTTGAGGTAGGTGCCCACGATGAATCCATCCGCCGCGGTGTAACGCCCCAGATTGCGGGGGGTGATCCCGCTCCCCACGAGCACGGGAAGCCCGGAGGCCTCCTTCGCGATAACCACATCCTCGGGCGAGGCCTTTTCCCCCGTTCCCGATCCGGTAACGATGAGGGCGTCGGCCAGGTTCCGCGCCGCGTCCCAGGCAGCCTCCGCCAGAGTCCCGAAGTGCTGAGCGTCCTTCACGTGCACGTCGGCGAGGATCGCCACTTCTGCTCCGAGTTCCCGCCAAAGCCGCAGGATCCGCTCGGCCTTTCCCTCGATGATCCCCTGATCGGTAAAGGCGATGCCGCAGAAGATGTTCACCCGGATGAACCGCGCCCAAGCGGCGGCTGCCACCGCCATGGCCGCTTCACCGTCGGAGCGCAGCACGTTCACTTCCAACGGAATCCGCGCCGCACGGGAGAGTTCCCGCACGATCACACCGATCGCGGCCACCGTGGTCTTGCTCGCCTTCTTGGGGAACGGACGGTCACCGAAGTTCTCGACGATGGCGGCGTCGGCGTCCCCTTCCATGAGGGCTTTCAGGTCAGCATGGGCTCGATGGAGAATTGGGTCCAGATCTCCTCCTTCATATCGGGGGCTCCCTGGAAGGGGCTGTAAATGAATCAATCCAATGAGAGGTGTTCCCGCGGCAAACACCCGATGGAAAAGGGTTTCCTTCTTCTCAGCCATGGTCCAGCTCGATATATTTTCCTATGGCTTCCTTTAGCTTAAACTCCTTCATGGCCATGAAGATAAAGGTCAAGTTCTTTTCCTCCTTCGGGAATCTGGCGGGTGCTAACGAGACGGAAGTCGAGGTCCCAGAGAACGCGACCCTGGATCGCGTGGTGGAGGAAGTACTACGATGCTATCCCCAGCTCCGTCAGTTTCAGAGGTACATGATCCTTAGCGTGAACAACCGCGTGGCGGACCCGAATACGAGGATCAAAGAGGGGGATGTAGTGGCGATCATGCCTCCCCTTGGAGGCGGCTAATGCGCACCACTACATTCCCGACAGAGGCCAGCGCCCTGCACGTGAGCTTTCTCTAGAAAAAAGCCCTCCTTTTCCGCCGCGCGTTCCAGGGCAGGTCTTATTTGATTCAGGTCGAATTCGATCACCCGGCCACAACGGTGGCACACGAAGTGGCCGTGATCCTCCCGCGCCAGTACGTTCTCATAGTGGGCGTGGGCTTTCCCCAGGCGGACCTTCCGGATCAACCCGGCTTCCTCCAAGAGTTCCAATGTCCGATATACCGTAGCGATGGAAACCCGTTCCTTACGCAGGCTTTCCCAAATATCGGTGGCGTCGAAATGGCCCGTGTGCGCGAGCACCGCTCTGAGGATCTTCCGGCGGGTTTCAGTGACGTTCCGGCCGTGATGTCGAAGGTATTTTTCGAATTGCGTCAACGGATCCTGTGGCATCGTTTCACCCTGAGGGAAACTATTCTAATTTTCGTGATTTGTCAACTCTTTTTATCCCGTCTTCCCACAACACCGCGGGTGTGCGTTGCCAGAGGGCCTCCTCCATGAGGGTTAAGCGGGAGAGGACCTCTTCCCGGGTTTCAGGTATCCCCGAGAGCCCCACGCCTTCTACCGCCAGCGCTCCCGCGGCAGCGGCGAAGTACGCGGCATCCACCGGGTCCCGGGTCTCGTAATACCGTATGGCGAAGGCGGCGCCGAAGGTATCGCCGGCTCCGGTTTCGTCCACCTCCCGAGCCGGGGCCGCCGGCACCCGTCCCCATAAAGCTCCTCCCACGTAGAGGTCGACGCCCTCCTTTCCGCGGGTAAGGAGAAATATCCGAGAGAGTTCGGCGTAGCGGACGATCTCCTCCTGGGTGAGCTCCTCGTGGCTGGCCACGATGAAGTCGGCCCTACCGACCACTTCCTCCAGCTCCTCCCATTCGGCCCGCACCACGAGCCCCTTCGGGGTGCGACGCCGCAGCCAGCCCTGAGGCGCGATCCCTACCACCTCCGCCCGCAAAAGCTCCAGGACCTCCGTGGCCCGGAATTCACCGATGATGGGACAAAGGTAAGCGATTTTGGGACGCCGCCACCGTGATGGAAGCAGGTTGAGATCCACTTTTTCCGCCACCGATTCCACAAACTGGATCCGCCGCGCTCCGCGGCGGCGGTTCACGAACACCGTGTTTACGGGGCTGGGGGTGACCTGCACCGTCACCCCCGGGAGCACGCTCTCGAAGGGGAAGTCTTCCGCCGCCGCAGTGAGGACCGCGGCGCGATACCCGAGGTTTCGTGCTAAAAGCGCCGAATACGCCGCGGAGCCACCGATCACGTAGCCCTCATCCCGTAGGTCGTAGCATACGTGCCCAATGGCCAAAAATCCCGGCCGATGTCGCACTTGCCACCACCTCCTTTCACCTTCGGTTTCCGCGGTAGCCGAGAAAAAGCGTCAGGAGCACCCGGAGATGCGTGAGGATCGCCAGCGTCCAGAAAAGTTCCTGCACGAACCCCAAAAGCACGAGGACCATCGCGAGGAATATCCGTTCGTCCCGTTTCCCGGGGACGAAGCGCAGGGCGGGCACCTCCCGGTACATGTCCTCTCCGAACGCAGCCCGGTAACGCTCGGTGGTGTAGCTCACGAGTACACTCCCCAGCAAAGCTCCGACCACCACGGGCCAGAACCCCGCCGGGAACCCGTGGACCGCGGCCAAGGATGTGAGGTAAACGATGTCCACATAACGGTCCAGGACCGAATCCACCCACCCCCCAAAGGGGCTTGTACGCAGGGAGGCCCGGGCGATCTCTCCGTCCACCCCATCCAGGATCGAGCTCACCTGATAGAGGACCGCAGCGGCCGCAGGGCTCACGGCGTTCAAAGCCCCGGCGAGGACCCCGATCCCGAAGGTCAACCAGGTGGCCCCCCACGGGGTGAGGCGGTTCGCCACGAGGGCCGAGATCCGAGTGGAGATCTTCCGATTGATGAGCCGGGAGATGATGCCGTCCCCGGTCCCCTTCACCGCCCGCGCCACCAGGAGCCGGCGGGCCCGGTGCAGGTCCGCCGGGGTATCGACATCGGTCCAGAACTTACCGCGTACCTCGTGCACCGGGAGACGTGCCCTGCAGACGACATCCGAGAGCTCGATCGCCATCTGCGCGGCGGCGAGTTCCTCCGTGACCGCGAAGATTTCGGGGCCGAGGACGAAACAGCCGGTGTCGTACGCATCGGGATCGGTGAGGTCCTTGCCGATGGCCGTCACCCGGCCATCCCGAATTGCCACCTTGGTGGCCTCGTCGGGGTCCACATACCGGGGCTTTGGGTCCACTGCCAGGCCTTCTCCCCGAAGCGCTTCCCGCAGGAAATCCTCGCCGTAGAGGTGATCGCCCATGAGGAGGAGGAACCTCCCGTCGACGGCGCTTCGGGCCAAATGCAACGAATAGCCGTTCCCCCGCTCCGGCGCCTCGTTGAACACGAACTCCGCCGCGAATCCGTTCTCCGTCAGGAACTCCTCGAACCTTTCCCGATGGCGTGGATGGATCACGAGGACGATCTTCTCGATCCCTAAATCACGGAGGAGCACCAGGGACCGGTAAAGGATCTCCCGACCTGCGACGCGCAGGAGAGGCTTGGGGGTTGACCCCCCCATGCGCTTCCCCTGTCCGGCGGCCAGGATCACCGCTTGGGTTACGTTGCCGGGCATCATGACCTCCC
>MTNL01000080.1 GCA_002010365.1 Candidatus Acetothermia bacterium JdFR-50
AGCGCGAAGCTTCTCAAGGAAAAGGGGCTCAGGGACGCGGCGGCGGTGGCGGGCAAGAGGGCGGCCGAGATCTACGGGCTGAGGATCCTGGCCGAGGCGATCGAGGATTCCCCGGAGAACTACACGCGGTTCCTCGTTTTGTCCCGCGAGGCCTCGCCGCCCGAAGGGGGAACCAAGACCTCCGTGGTCTTCGCGGCGGACAACGTACCCGGGGCGCTGTACCGGTGTCTGGAGCCGTTTGCCGTCCGTGGAATCGATCTCACGAAGATCGAGTCGAGGCCACAACGGGGTCGACGCTGGGAATACATCTTCTACCTCGACTTCGTGGGTAGCGTCGGGGAACGCCACGTCCGTGAGGCCCTGGAGGAGCTTCGACAAAGGACGGCGTTCCTCCGGGTCCTGGGTTGTTATCCCCACAGGGTGGGAGGGCGTAGGAGGGTCTGATGCCGGGCGTGGGTTCGGGGCGGAGGAGGAAGCGGTGGGGAGTGGCTGGACCGGGGCCCGAAGATGATCATCGTCACCCATGGCCCCGCGGGGGGCGGTGGGGGCCGAGGATGCGTTCACCGTCGGCTTCCCCTCGATAAGGGGGAGCTCGGGGACCTGGATGCGCACGTCCTGGAACGTGCCCGGATAGGACCGATCCCCGTGTCGGCCCCTCATAGGTCGTATTGGGTTTGGAATCGGAATCCCTTCTCCCGGAAGAGACGCAGACAGGCCTCGACGACACGTGGGTCATACAGGGTGCCCTTTCCACGCTCGATTTCCCTCAGCGTTTCTTCGAGGCTGATGGCTGCTCGATAGGGTCGGCGTGATGACATCGATTCCACCACGTCCGCCACGGCGAGTATCCTGGCTTCTAGGATGATCTGGTCTCCTTTGAGGCCTTGCGGATAGCCGGATCCGTCGAGGCGTTCGTGATGTTGTAAGGCCATCTCCGCTACTGGCCAGGGAAAGTCAGCTTCCTTCAAAATCTCATAGCCCACCTCTGTATGCCTTTCCACCAACGCCCGTTCCGCCGGGGTGAGTTTCGCGGGTTTGGAAAGGATTTCCGCGGGCACGGCTAGCTTGCCCACATCGTGTAGGAGGGCACCGATGTAGATCCCCTCCACTACGTCCTGGGGAAGGCCCATTTCCTCCGCGATGGCTTTACAGAGCTCGGCCACACGTAGTTGGTGTCTCCCGGTGTAGGGATCCCGCACTTGGAAAGCCTTGGACAGGGATTTGACCAGCTTTTGTAGGAACTTACGCCACCGCCATAGCGCCTCTTTCCTCTCCGTTATGTCCCGAACGATGCCCACGAAACATGGTCCCTCTTTTGTCTCCCATTTAGAGATGGAGATTTCGGCGGGAAATTCGGTTCCGTCCTTCCGCAGGCAGAGGATTTCCTTGAGGTGGCCAACGTGCTTGTACTCCCCGGTTTCCAGGGCCCGTTGGAATTCAGCGGCGAATTGACGCCTAAAACGCGGAGGCATAATGATCCATAAGGGATTTCCTCGGGCTTCTTCGGTTGAATAGCCAAATATCCTTTCCGCTCCCTTGCTCCACCCGATGATCTCCGCTCGGGCGTTCACGGTGACGATGGCGTCGGGTGCCGCGTCCAAGATGGCCCGAAAAAGGGCCTCGCTTTCCCGTAGAGAGTCGATCAACTGTAACTTCTCCGTTATATCCACCACCGTTCCGAAAAGCGCAGGCTTTCCCCTAAAATCGATGCGCCTTCCGAAGATCTCGCCGTAAACGATCTTCCCATCCTTGCGGATTCCGCGAACGACATAGTGGGTCTCCTCTACCTTCCCGGCTAACCGCTCCTCCATTTTTCTGGCAACCAGCTCCTTATCCTCCGGATGTACTAGGTCCAATGGGCCGAGGTTCCCGGTAATTTCCTCGGGCGTGTACCCCATCATTTCCGCGAACGCCCGGTTCACATAAACGAATTTGTTGTCCTGGACTAAATAGGCACCGATAGGCGAGCTCTCTACAAGCGTGCGAAACACACGGTTCAAGTCATCGATGCCCTCAAGCTGTGTTCCAGTTTTTCGCATATGCTAAGGATTTCTCATGTAGTGAATAAACTTTTATCGTACGAGGTTATAATTGCTTCAAATGTGGGCTTCGGGCCAAAAAACTTTGTCCCCTGAAAGGGGGATATTGTTCACGACTTAAGAGATGAGGGGGTAACATGACCGTTACATTACCCGTCAGCTGTTGGAAGGTTCACTCGCCTTCGTCCGGAACCGAACACTCCTCGAGCCCGTATAAAGGGGTGAAAGGACGCCGGCTTGGTACTGGAAATCGTGAAGTGAGAATCCTCCGGGAGGAAGCTTCGTTCTCCCCAAAGGGATGCCGAGTTGTCGGCAATCCAAGTTTTTGGCAACATCAAATAAAATGGAGGGGCGGCACGTGTCCGATCTTCTGAGGGAGTTGAATCGCAGATTTACGCTGCGCGATGTGGGGGAGGTCATCGCTGAATATCTTCTCTCCCAAATCCCCGAAGCCCGGGTTGGGGCGCTCTTCGTCCTGGATGAGGAGATGGGTAGATTTGAACCGAAAGCCATCGTGGGATCTGTGAGGATATCCGAATCTTTGCCGGCCACCGTAACAAGGGAGTTGTTCGGAAAGGCACCCGCTTTCCATCGGAATTTGCCGCCCAAGTTGGGCGACACATTGACCCCTCTCAAATCGGTGCTTTCCCTGCCCGTGATGGAAGGGGATAAGGTCATCGCCTA
Source organism: Candidatus Acetothermia bacterium JdFR-50 (assembly GCA_002010365.1). Taxonomy (GTDB): domain Bacteria; phylum Bipolaricaulota; class Bipolaricaulia; order Bipolaricaulales; family Bipolaricaulaceae; genus UBA3571. The sequence continues at coordinate 2,724 of MTNL01000080.1, forward strand.
CCTTCTCCTGGGAGGTTTTGAGGAGTTTGATCGCCCCGCCGGTGTAGAGCCGATAAGGCTGGGTTCCACATGGGAGGAACTTGCCACCGCGGTGCGCCGGGCTTACCGATGCGATCCCTGGGAAGGCCTGCGAAGGACCGTGGCCACATTGCCCAACGCGGTTGTGATCGTGGATGAAAAAGGGACGATCCGGGGCTGGAGCCGGGGAGCCGTGGAGCTTCTCGGTTACTTGCCTCGCGAAATCCTTGGCAAGCCACTTTCTGTGCTCCTTCCGGAGGAATCCAAGGCACGACACGAGGCGGGCTTCGCGAAATACGTGACCCAAGGAGGAACTCCCCCTTGCGTTGTGGGAAAGGTGCTGCGGAAGGACGGGAAGACGATACCTGTTCGGTGGGTTTTCACGCGGCAGGAAGTAGACGGGGAGACCATTTTTGTCGCTGTAGGACGGGATTTTTCCACAAGAGAGGAGTTGGAAAGAAGGGTTAGGGAGACGGAGGCCGGTTTCAGAGTCCTTTTCCAGCGACTACCGGACGCCATTTGCATTACGTCGTTGGAAGGGACTATCCTCGAGGCTAATCCCCAAGCGGCAGCACAGACGGGCTATGGGATAGATGAACTGATCGGAATGAACATCTGGGATATCGCGACAGGGGAAGCGACCATTTCCCGGGATCAGATAAGCGCTCGCCTGCAAGAAGAGAGGACGGTCTTTTTTGAGGAAAGAAAGCGCCGTAAGGACGGGACAGTTTACTGGACCGAGTGTGCGGTGACCCGGATCGAGCATGAGGGGCAGCCCGCGATTCTCTTCGTTAACAGGGACATCACCGCGCGCAAGCGCCTTGAGGAGAAGCTCCATCAGCATATAAGGGAGTTGGAGGCGCTGAACAACGCCCTCCGATCGGTGGTTTCTTCCCTGGAAATCGAAGGTGTCCTTCGTCGCCTCGCCGATTTAAGCGGAGAACTTGTGGAAGCTGAATACGCCGTGATCGCGGTTTTCGATGAAAAAGGTCACCTGCGAAAGGTGATCGATCGCTCCATGGGACTGGGACCGTTCCCCACGCGTATGCGTCCGAAGGGCGTGTCGCGGCTGATATTGACCACAGGCCAGCCGGTGGTGGTGGGCGAGATTAGCCCCGATGGTTCCACCGTGCCCCCGATTCGCGCCCCCGATGGCTCCGTGATCCCCGTGAACCCGGTGGTGGCAAAAGCAGGGGTCAAGTCCCTCGCCGGGGTCCCCATTAAGTATAAGGGGCGTGTTATCGGCATTCTTTCCGTCTTCAGCCGCCGGCCGCACGCCTTCGATCGACGCCTCTCGGCCTTGGCGGACGCCGCCGCCG
>MTNL01000126.1 GCA_002010365.1 Candidatus Acetothermia bacterium JdFR-50
GGGCCGGTACTATACGGTTCCCATTGCGGGGATCGTCTCCCCTTAGGGGAGGGGCCGAGCCCGTGCCCAGAGGTGTTCGAAGAATCGAGTGAGGGATTCGGCCAGGTCGGGGACTTTCAAAAACGCCAAACCGGCCTCCACGTTTTTGACCAGCGAGTAATAGGCCCAGTTGGCTGAGGACACGAGGACATCTTCTCCGTCCACCACCAGGAACTTGGCGTGCAGGGTGGGGCCCGGGGGGTCAAGGCGCACCTCCACTCCGTGGAGCAGTAGGTAGGTGGCGACCTCCCGGGCTCCTTGGATGAACTCGGATTCCATCCATCCCTCTCCGCCTTCCAAAAGCACCCTCACCTTGACCCCCCGGTGGGCAGCGGCCACAAGGGCATCGGTGAGCTCGTTCACGGGGCTATCCCATGGATATCGGCGCAGCATGTAGAGTGCGAGCTCCACACCGACCTGGGCCTCTCCTATCAGCTGCGATGCAACTTCCAAATGGAGAAGCCTTCCCTGGGGAAGTTCAGGCACGGGGATCAGAGCGGGGGGACGGGCCTCATCAAGTTCTTCCGTTAACCTGAACTTCCCTTTCCAAACGAGCTCGAAGAAACGCTCGAAGGTTGCTGCCAATGTAGGGGAGCGGACTGCGAGGTCCACTTGAACGCTCCCAAAGAGGCCGTTGTATGTCCAAGGGCTCGATCCCAGGAGGACCTCTGCCCCATCGAGGATCAGAAGCTTCGCGTGCAGATTGATTTCGGGGTCGTCCCAGCGGACATCGACCCCGTTTTCGGAAAGGAACGAGAAGGCGGCCTCAACCTCAGGGGCCAACCCCTCCCGGCCCTCCAAGATGACCCGCACCGAAACGCCCCTCTTCCGGGCTTCCGTCAGGGCATCCAGGAGGAGATTGACCTTACTGCCCGGGTAATAGCGGCGGCAGTCGGACAGCATCGCCGAAATCTCCCGTCCCGCTCGGGCGATGGCCTCTAAGGCCCAGTGGAAGTAGCGTGGGGTCTCAGGAGTGGTTAGGATTGGGGTGATCTCGACCACTTCGCCCAGCACAGCTAAACCGAGGGAAAGGAGCAGAATAGCAGCGATTCCCATCTCCCGATATGATTTTGCTAGGTAAGGAGGTTTTATGGCAAGGGAACTGAAGCCTGAGGAGTTGAGGCGGACTTGCGATCCCTCGCGGTTCCCCTTTTCCAACACCGACGAGCTCGAGCCCCTTAAGGAAATCGTGGGGCAAAAACGGGCCCTGGAGGCGCTGGAGGTGGGCCTGAACATAAAGGATCCCCTGAACCGCTACAACGTCTACGTCTCAGGGGAGCCGGGCCTGGGGAAGACCTCCGCCGTGATCCGGTACCTCAAAGAGCTCTCCTCTTCCCAGGATACGCCCCCCGACATCCTCTATGTCTATAACTTCCAGGAGCCCCATCATCCCCGGTATCTTCTCCTTCCTCCTGGGAAGGGACGGGAGTTCCAGCGGGACATGGAGCGCTGTGTGGAGTTCATAAAGCGGGAGCTCCCCAAGGCGCTGGAATCGGAGGAGTTCAAGGCCCGAGCGAAGAGCGAAAGGGAGCGTTTCTCCCGTATGCGGGAGGAGGCCTTCGAGGAATTGGAGGCCAAGGCCAAAGAGCTGGGCTTTGCCATCCAACGTACCCCCCTCGGGATAAACACCATTCCCTTAAAGCCCGACGGCACTCCATACTCCCAAGAGGAATACGAGAACCTTCCAGAGGAGGAAAAAGAGACGATCCTCAAGCGCCAAGAGGAATTACAGGAGGCGATCCGTGAGCTGTTTAAGCGGCTGGGGGCCCTGGAGGAGGAGTGGCAGCAGGCCAAACGGGAACTCACCAAGAAGGCGGCGGAGTTCCTCATCGGGCCCAGGTTTGCCCAACTAAAGGCTAAATATGTGGGAAACGAGAGGGTTCTGGAGTACCTGGAGGAGGTCCAACGGGACATCCTGGAGAACGTGGAGGCCCTACAGGCCGCTAACAAGCAGCCCCCCATCCCCCTCCCACAACAGCAGGACCAGTACCACAAATACCGGGTGAACGTGATCGTAGATCACTCCCGTACTAAGGGTGCCCCGGTGGTGATGGAGGAGAACGCCACCTATACCAACCTATTTGGAACCATCGAGCGACGGGTCCAGTTCGGCATCATGACCACCGACTTCACCCAAATCCGTGCCGGGGCGCTGCACAGGGCCAACGGGGGGTACCTGGTCCTCTCTGCCCTGAACCTGCTGCGGAGCCCCCTGAGCTGGGAGGCCCTGAAGATCGCCCTGCGCACGGGCAAAATCCGCATCGAGGACCCGGCCCAGATGCTGGGGATCGCCCCCACGGAGGGGCTGCGCCCTGAACCCGTCCCCTTAGATCTCAAAGTGATCCTCATTGGCCCCCCCTGGCTCTATTACCTCCTGCGGTTCTACGACGAAGACTTCAGGAAGCTGTTCACCATCCGGTCCGATTTCGATACCGAGATGCCCTGGGACGAGGAGGCCGAGGAGGCCATCGCCCGGTTCGTGCGCGCCCGCACCGAGGAGGACAAGGGGATCTTCCCCTTCTCCCCCTCCGGGGTGGCGAAGCTGGTGGAGTACGCTTCCGAGCTCGCCGGAGACCAAAAGAAGATCTCCACCCGCTTTGCGGAACTTTCGGCCCTGATCAAGGAGGCAAGCTTCTGGGCCAAGAAGGATGGGGCCCAAACGGTGGAAGCGAGACACGTGAAGACCGCTATCGAGAAGGGAAAGTTCCGCCACTCCCTTATCGCCGAGAAGATCCGGGAACTCATCGCCCGGGGGAAGATTTTGGTGGATGTTACCGGAGAGCGTGTCGGCCAAGTAAATGGGCTTGCGGTGATTGACCTGGGCGACTTCGCCTTCGGAAAGCCCGCCCGCATCACCGCCAACGTCTTCACCGGCAAGGACGGCGTGGTGAACATCGAGCGGGAGGCGGAGCTCTCCGGTAAGACCCACACCAAAGGCATCATGATCCTGAAGGGGTACCTCGGAGACCGTTTCGCCCGAAAACGCCCCCTCTCCCTTTCGGCCTCCATCACCTTCGAGCAGTCGTACTCCATGATCGACGGGGATTCCGCTTCCGCGGCGGAGCTATTGGCCCTCATCTCCGCCCTCTCGGGGGTCCCAGTGAAGCAGGGGATCGCTATCACGGGCTCGGTGGACCAGAAGGGCAGGATCCAGCCGGTGGGGGGGATAAACGAGAAGATCGAGGGCCACTTCCGGACCTGTGAGATCCTGGGCCTCGACGGGACCCAGGGCGTCATCATCCCTGTCGGGAACGTGGACAACCTCATGCTCCCCGAGGATATCGTAGAGGCGGTGCGACAGGGTAAGTTCCACATCTGGGCCGCAGAGACGGTGGAGGAGGTGGTGGAACTCGCCACCGGGATGCCCGCCGGAATCGCGAACGGGGACGGAGAGTATCCCGAGGGGACCGTTTACCACCGGGTACTCCAGCGATTGGAGGAGATCCACCGGCAGCTGAAGGAGGAAATGCCCGCCGAGGAAGGGGAAGCTTGACGTTGCGGCCCGGGGCTCGGGGACATAAGCTCGGGGTGTTATGAGGACCCTCATCGTCGGTTACGGGAATCCCATCCGGCGGGATGATGCTGTGGGCCTTTGGATCGCCAACCGGCTGGCGATCAAAGGGGTGGAGACCGTTTCCGGTTGGCCGTTTACGCCCGATCTCATCGCCCGGATAGCGACGGCGGATCTGGTGATCTTCGTGGATGCCGATATCCGTCCCGGTCCGATCCGGTGGCGGAAGCTTTATCCCAAGGCCACCGCCGCGGTCCTCTCCCACGACCCCGGCCCCGAGGAGCTACTTTCCTGGGCCAAAGCCCTTTTCAAGCGTGCTCCGCGGGCATGGCTCGTTACCGTCCCCGGCAAGGATTTTTCCTTCGGCGAGGGGCTCTCCCGCTACGCCCGCTCCGCCGCGGAGCGGGTGGTTCGCCGTATCGAGCGCATGCTTGCCAGCGCGTGAATCCTTTTCTGTTTTAAAACCTCTTGACATCCGGGGGACTGAG
>MTNL01000208.1 GCA_002010365.1 Candidatus Acetothermia bacterium JdFR-50
CCCCGGGGCAAATCCGCGGAGCGGCCGATCCCCGAGCCGGAGTTCCAGGCGGAAATCGACGAGTACTATCGACTGCGGGGGTGGGATGACAATGGCCCCTCACCGGAGAAATTACATGCTTTGGGGCTCGGGGATCTAGCTCCACTGCGGGAGGAAAGTTGAAGGTCGTGGCTTTCGTGGGGCGCAAGGGCGCTGGGAAAACACAGCTCATTTGTGAGCTGATCCCGGTGCTTAGGGCGCGGGGATACCGGGTGGGGACAGTGAAGCACGTTTCCCCCGATGTGGAGCCGGACAGCCCCGGCAGGGATACGCATCGACACCGCCTGGCAGGTGCCGAACGCGTGTTGCTTTATTCCTCACGCCACGGAGCCGTTTTCTTCGATCACGACGGCCGGGATGTTGCCGACTTCGTGGCACGTTTCCTGGGGGATTTGGACATCGTGGTCCTCGAGGGGTTCAAAGCCAGTGCGTACCCCAAGATCGAGGTCTATGCCTCCGGCGAGCCGTTGGCGGGGGAGATCCCGGTGCTGGCGGTGGTCACGGGACGCAAGGTGGTGGTCCCCGATGGGGTGAGACTGCTCCCCCGGGATCCCGAGGCCGTCGCCGACTTCATCGAGGCCGAAGTCCCGGAGTGGCACACCGAAGGGGCGCGCTAGCTCAGGTTTCCTTGTGGAGCACGTGGTCGTAGCCACAGCGGAAAAGCTCCACCACGTGCTCGTCGTCCAGAGAATAGTAGATGGACTTCCCTTCCCGGCGCGTCTTCACCAACCCCTGCATCCTGAGGATGCGCAGGTGGTGGGAGGTAGCGGGCTGAGATATCCCCAAAAGCTGGGCGAGATCGTGGACGCAGAGTTCCCCCTGGGACAAGAGGTACAAGATCTTAACCCGGGTGGGGTCGGATAGCACCCGGAAGGTTTCTGCCAGCCGGGTCACGGCCTCGGGCGAGGGCATCTGCTTGAGGAGTTTCTTTGCCTCTTTTTCGCTGATGGCGTGATACATGATCGCTTCACTTTACCCTTTCCCGGGACTTGAACCAAGTTCCGGGTTGCGCTATAAATTGGCTAAACAATTAAACAGCTGTTCATAGATGGTGGATTTTATGGATACGAAATCCAATGCAAAGGCACGGGAAACAAGGGAATTCCGCACGGACTCCCTCCATTGCCCCTCGTGTGCCTTACAGCTCAAGCGGCGTCTTGCCGCGGTGCAGGGCGTCGAGGACGTGGAGGTAAGCCTCCTGGACGGTAAGGTCCGCATCGTCTACGACCCCGCAGGTATCGGCCCCTCCGATCTGGAACGGGCCCTCTCCAATATCGGGGGCCAGATCTCCCACGTGGAGGAAGAGGAACCTCACCACCACGCCGACGAGCGCCTCACCGCCGCCGCGGGCCTCTTCCTCGCCGGTGGCGCCGCCGCCTATTTAAGCGGCGATGTGATCTTTGCCCCCGTTGGGGGCATAGCGGTTCCCCTCTCGGGGCTGCTCTTCGGCCTCGGAGCCGCCTTGGGTGGTTTTCCTGTTCTGAAACGGGCTTGGAGTGAACTCAAACGTAGGCTTCTGGGGATCGACCTTCTGGTTTCCATCGCCATCACAGGGGCTTTGGCCCTGGGGGAATCCTTCGAGGCCGCCGCCCTGGTCTTCCTCTTCGGGGTGGCAGAATGGCTGGAGGAACGTGCCGCGGCTCGGGCCCGCCGCTCCATCCGGGACCTCCTCGATCGCGCTCCCAAACGGGTCACCGTTATCCGCGGAGAAAGGGAAGTGGAGCTGCCCGTGGAGGCCGTTACCCCGGGGGAAGTCATCCTGGTGCGTCCCGGGGAGACTATCGGCCTCGATGGCGTGGTGGTGCGGGGCCGATCCAGTGTCTCCGAGGCGGCCATCACCGGGGAATCCACCCCGGTGACGAAAAAAGAGGGCGACACCGTATACGCCGGCACGTTGGTGGAGGACGGATCGCTGGAGATAAAAGTCTCTCGGCCCGCCGGGGAGAGCACCTTGGCCCGGATAGCCGCGTTGGTGGAGGAGGCTCAGCACAAAAAGGCCCCGGTGGAGCGGTTCGTGGATCGCTTCTCCCGTTATTACACCCCCACGGTGGTGGGGATCGCGGTCCTGGTCGCGCTCGTGCCCTCCCTCCTCGGGCTCTCCCCTCGGGAGTGGATCTTCCGTGCGTTGATGTTGCTCGTAATCGCGTGTCCCTGCGCGCTGGCGATTTCTACCCCCGTCGCCATGGTCTCCGCGCTGGTGTCCGCGGCCAAACGCGGCATCCTCGTGAAGGGCGCCGCGGCATTGGAGGCCGTGGCGGGAATCGGGTTCCTCGCCTTGGACAAAACAGGGACCCTGACCACCGGGGAACTCCGGGCGGAGGTCGTCGCTTTGGACGGCCTCGGGCCCCGGGAGATCCTCCGGATAGCGGCGGCCCTGGAGCGGGGAAGCGAACACCCCATCGCCCGCGCCATCCGGAAGCTGGCGGCGGACGAGGATTTCCTTCCCCCGGTGGAAGGCTTCCGTGCCCTGCCCGGGCTGGGGGTAAAAGGGCAGATCGGCGGTGAGGAATACGTGGTGGGCCGACCGGAATTATTCCGGGAACTTCCCATCCTCGTCGAAAACCTCCTCTCCCAGGGGCAGAGTCTGGTCCTCGTGGGAAAAAGGGGGCGTCCCCTGGGAGCTATCCTGCTCTCCGACGAGCTCCGCCCCGAAGCCGAGGGAGCGCTTGAGGCCCTCCGGAAGCTGGGGGTGGAGCCCGTTCTCCTCACCGGGGATAGGGCCCCTGTGGCCCAGAGGGTAGCCGCAGCCCTCGGCATCCGGGAAGTACACGCGGAGCTCCTCCCGGAGGAAAAACTTTCGCTTGTGGAGGAGCTGAAAAAACGTGGCGGGGTGGCCTTCGTTGGGGATGGCATCAACGATGCCCCGGCTTTGGCCGCCGCCGACGTGGGGATCGCTATGGGAGATATCGGGACCGATGTGGCCATCGAGGCCGGGGACGTGGCCCTGATGCGCGACGACCTCCGGGGCGTTCCCGAACTCGTGGCCTTGGGAAGGCGGGCCTTGAGGGTGGTACGGGCCAACATCGCCCTTTCGTTGGCGTTGAAGCTCGTGGTGGCCGGATTCGCCTTCGCGGGATTGGCTTCACTAGCTCTGGCGGTCCTGATCGGTGATGTAGGGGCTACACTCCTCGTCACCGGGAACGCCATGCGCCTTCAGCGGTCCGTATTGGAGCCGAAGATCCAGGAGGTGTGAGTTACCATGCGAAGTTCCATGGTCGTAATAGTGCTGATCGCGCTCATGGGGGCGGCCCTATCCGCGGCCCCCAAACTGCAGGTGGAGCCGGTGGTTTATAAGTTCGGCGAGGTAACCGAGGGGATTGTAGTACAAGCGACCTTCACCCTCACCAATGTGGGCGATGCTACCCTCCTTTTTCCCCGCCAGCCCCACACCACCTGCGGGTGTACCAGCGCTCCCTTGCCCAAAGAAGAGCTCGCCCCCGGGGAGTCCATGAAGCTCGTGGTATTCTTCGACTCCACCGGTTTCGGGGGGCGGAGGATCACCCGGAAGGTGGACCTCTACTCCAACGATCCTGATCGGCCCCAACGGGTGCTCATCCTCGAGGGTTACGTCCGCGAGGCCCTGCCCCATGAGGCCTCGGCTTCCACCCTGTATTACGGTTTCTTCCTGCTCGTGGACCTGAGGTCCCCCGAGGATTATGCGCGGGGCCACCTTTTGGGAGCGGTGAACATCCCCTTGGAGGAGCTGGATTCTTGGCTCGATCGCCTTCCCCGATCCATCCCGATTTACCTTTACGATGCCACAGGCGCGGGCGCCGTCGAGGCGGCCCGGATCCTGCGGGAGCACGGGGCCGTGGTGTCCAGGGCAATCGCCGGGGGGTTGATCGGCTGGTGGGAGGAGGTGGGAGGGGCTTTCTACGTCCCGGCGGATGGCCGGGCCGGGCCGCCTTCGGGCGAGGCCCGATACGGGCTACGCACGGTCAGCCCCCGTCGTGTGGTCCGGAATTATTACGTCCTCGTCGACCTAC
>MTNL01000006.1 GCA_002010365.1 Candidatus Acetothermia bacterium JdFR-50
GGAGGTCATCCGCGAGCGGCGGCGCCGCGGAGATGAATTCTATGTAGTGGGCCTGGCAGCGGGCCGGCGGGTGGAGGAACTTTGTCGGGCCGCCGTGGAGTTCGGGGCCAAAACGGTATCCCTCCGGGGACCTGAGGAAGCGCGACGGGCACGGGAACTCCTGCCCCCTTCCATCCGCGTGCTCTGGGGCCAAAAGGGACTGGAGGAAATCGCCCGGTCTCCGGAGGTGGAGTTGGTGTTGAACGCCGTAGTGGGGGCCGCGGGACTCAGGGCCACCTTGGCCGCCCTCGCCGCGGGAAAGCGCGTGGCCCTGGCCAACAAGGAGTCCCTGGTGATTGGGGGTCATCTGGTGCGGGAGCTTGTCCGTAGCTCCGATCAACTCATACCGGTTGACTCCGAACATTCAGCCCTATGGCAGGCCCTGCGGGGAATCGACCGCGAGGAAGTGGAGAAACTCTGGATCACCGCCTCAGGCGGTGCCTTTCGCCATCTCTCCCCCGACGAACTTGCCCAGGTCACACCTCAGCAAGCCCTGGCCCATCCCACATGGAAGATGGGCCCCCGAATCACCGTGGATTCGGCCACCCTGGTCAACAAAGGATTCGAGGTCATCGAAGCCCACTGGCTTTTCGAAATGCCTTATGATCGCATCGGGGTTATCCTGCATCCCCAATCCCTCGTCCATGGGTTGGTGGAGCTGGTGGATGGCAATTACATCGCCGTTATCTCGGAAGCGGACATGCGGATACCGATCCAATACGCCCTCACCTACCCTCACCACACACCACCTCCCCCGAAAAAGTTGGACCTCGTGGGAAAGAGCTTGGAGTTCGCTGCCGTTCCCCGAGAAAAATATCCCGCGTTTGAGGTGGTGGTCCGGGCTGGGATGGAGGGAGGCACCGCTCCCGCGGCGGTAAACGCCGCCGATGAGGAATTAGTAGCGGCCTTTCTGGCGGAACTAATCCCCTTCACCGCCATCGCCGAAGGGCTTGCTTACATATTAGAAACCCATACATCCGTATCCTCGCCAAGCCTGGAAGAGATCGAGGCTGCCGACAGATGGGCCCGGGATGAGGTTCACCGGTGGATGCGAGTCCGGTTCGGACCTACAATCGCATGAAAGGAGAGGCATGAGCCCGACGACCGATGAAATCCTAGCGGTGCTGCGGGACAAAGTGGTGGATCCGGAACTCGGCATGAATATCGTGGATTTGGGGTTGGTCTACGATGTGGACGTCAGCGAGAACCGCATCTCCATCGATATGACCCTCACCACACCCGGCTGCCCTCTGGCCGGGGCTATCGCCGCCCAGGCAGAGCAGGCCCTGAGGGAAGCCTTCGAGGGGTACGAGGTGGAGGTCAACCTGGTTTTCGATCCCCCCTGGACCCCGGAACGGATGTCTGAAGAAGCTAGACGGACCCTCGGCTTCGGCTGATGGAAAAGTGCTCCCTCTGCAGCGAACGCACCGCAAGTAGATCCTGTCCCGCTTTAGGGAAGAGGATTTGTAGCATCTGTTGTGGGGAACATCGGGAAAAGCTGCTCCGTTGTCCCCAGGATTGTCCTTATCTTGTAGCAGCCGAAAAGAAGCTCCGGGAACGCCGCGCCAACGAACTCTCCCGAGATTGGGAAAAGTTAATCGCTTATCTCAAGGAGAAAGGACGCGGCCACCTTGTCCCCATGCTCGAAGTGCTGCGGGAGTCGTTGGCGCAGGGACTCCACAAATTGGATGTAGAGGATGGCGAGGTGGTGTCGGCGCTGGAATACTGCGCCCAGAGGCTTTCCCCCATCGAGCTCCTCGAGCGCGCCCCCAATATCCTCGGCCGTGCCCTGGAGGAGACCTTGGTCCCGTTGGTGCAAAGCGGGAAGCTCGACCGTGAGACCGTGCGCGATGCCCTCGAGGTCCTGGCCGCCTTCGTGGAGCACTTTCAGAAAGACAACGACCGAAAAAGCTTCGTCCGAGGCCTCCTCGGACTATATCCTCCCCCGCCGGAACGCAGCTCCCCCATCGTCCGCCCGGGAGAGGGGAGGATAATCCTCCCCGAATGAAGGACTTGGATGTGTTCAGAAGTTACGGGCAGCGATGAGGCGAAGGCCTTCTAAGGTGAGCCAGGGGTCGTAAATCTCTATCCTGTCCGTCAGGGAAACGATGGGCTCGGCATAGGCTCCAGTGGCTATGACCCTGGCGTCCTCCCTCAGTTCTCTTTCCATACGCGATATGAGGCCTTCGACTAATCCCACGAACCCGAAGATGAGGCCGGATTGCATCGCTTCCCGGGTGTTCCGTCCGATGGCTCGGCGGGGTGGGATACGGGGCACTTCCAGAAGCTGGGCCGCCCGGCGAGCCAGGGCCTCGGCCGCCACCTCTATGCCCGGGGCGATGGCCACCCCGGTGAGGATCCCCGGGGCCTTCACGGCCACCAGGGCGGTGGCGGTCCCGAAATCCACCACGATACAACTCCCCCGAAACCGCTCATAGGCGGCCACCGCATCCGCCACCAAGTCAGCTCCTACCTCCGCGGGATTGTCCACCCGGATGTTGAGCCCCGTCCTCACACCCGGTCCCACGGCCAGGAACTCAGCCCCTATAAGCCCCCCACACAGCTCCTGGAAAACCTGGGTTAACGGAGGGACTACGCTGCTTATCACCGCCCGCTGGATCTTGCCTGGCGAAAGCGACTCCCGGCGCAAGAGGGACTCCAGGAGCACAAAATACTCATCGGCGGTTTTTTCCAACACCGTCCGGATCCGAAACCTGGCCCGCCAGCCCCTTCCATCATGGACGCCGAGCCCGATACGGATATTGCCGATATCCACTGCAAGCAACATCCATCTCACTGGGGACTCCCCCAAATCTCTTATCGGACCAGAAGCCGCGATTCCAGGGCAATTGTCACCCTAACCTTAGACGAGTCCGGGGAAACATCCGGACGCGAAAAAACAAAGCCATGGACACGCAGGGATTCCACGACCCTTGGGGTTATCCCTCACGCCACAGGACAAACTCCCGACATTTGGGAACGGGGATGCCCGAAGGGAAATCCCGCCTTGGCCCCGAGGATGGTCCCGAACGCGGGAGTTTCGTGATGTGCCTTCACGCGGTAACTTTTCCCCGTCATGAGGCCGCTATACCTGGAGCTGAGCTCCCAGGAGCTGGCGCAAAAGGCGAAGAGACTGGAGGAGCTCGCCTCTCCATGTCGCCTTTGCCCCCGGAACTGTGGTGTAAAAAGGAAAGAAGGCGAAAGGGGATTCTGTACTACTGGGTTTCGGCCTTGGGTCTCCAGCTACGGCCCCCACTACGGGGAGGAGCGGGAACTCGTGGGCCGGGGGGGCTCCGGGACCATCTTCCTGACGGGATGCAACCTGCGTTGCGTTTTTTGCCAAAACTACGAGATCTCCCAGCTTTATGAGGGGAGGGAAGTCTCGGCGGAGGAGCTGGCGCGGATGATGCTGGAGCTACAGCTCATCGGTTGTCACAACATCAACCTGGTCACACCCACCCCTCAGGCCCACGCCATCGTGGCGGCCCTCGTCATCGCCCGGGAGAACGGGCTCCGGCTGCCGGTGGTGTGGAACTGCGGGGGATACGAGTCGGTGGAGGTCCTCCGGGTCCTGGAGGGGGTAGTGGACATTTACATGCCGGACTTCAAGTACGGGGATTCCGCTCGTGGCGAGAGATATTCCGCCGCCCCCGGATATTTCGAGGTGGCGAAGGAAGCCCTTAAGGAGATGCACCGACAGGTGGGGGACCTCGTGGTGCAAGATGGGATAGCGCTTAGGGGTCTCATCGTGCGCCACCTCGTCCTTCCCAACGATCTCGCCGGGACAGAAAGGGTGCTGCGTTTCATCGCGGAAGAGATTTCCCCCGATACCTACGTGAACATCATGGCCCAATACTATCCCACCTGGAAAGCTCATCGGTATCCGGAGCTTTCCCGGCGGATCACCACCGAGGAGTACCGGGAGGCATTGGAGCTGGCCCGGAAGCTGGGACTGCGCCGCGCCGGACCTCATTGATCCC
>MTNL01000065.1 GCA_002010365.1 Candidatus Acetothermia bacterium JdFR-50
AAGTAAGCCCGGTTCATCCCTCAGACGATCTTTTCCCCCGCTTTGGGCCCCGGGGTCCTGTTATAAGCCTCAATGGCCCAGATCCGGTATACAGCCGGGAAGCGGCGGCGCTCGCCGCTCCGAGGGAGGTGGAAGAGGTCGTGGATGCCGGTCACGAAGCGGTACTCCTGGGTGTCCGGCCCCAGGACCTCCGTCACCCCGTTGATGAGGAAGCTCGTGCTGCGGTAGGAGGAAAACAGGACGCTACAGCGGGGATCGTGCATGATGTTGCGCCAAGTGGTTTTGGCATAGATCTCGATGGTGGTGAAGGAGTAAGGGTCGAGCTCGATCTGCTCGTAGAGTTTCAGCAGGAACGAGAGGCGCTTCTCCCGGGTCTCCTTTTCCCCTTTCGCCATGCCCTCCTCAATCAGGGATTCGATCTCGGCGGCGAGTTCCTCGATGTCATGGCGGGGGAGGAGGCCCACTCCCTTGGCGGCGATGTTGATGGGGGACGGGCCGTCGGGGTTGACCGTCCCCATGTATCCCACGTGCACGGCGAAATCGTGGTTTCCCTCCCGGGTCATGAAGAAGCGGATGTTGGCCCGGCGGAACTTGAGTTGCCTTTCCAAGAAGGGCTTGGGAAGGGGGATGAGGGGGACCGAGATAATTTCGGTCCCCTTCACGATCTCTGCCTCCTTGGGCTCGTGTTTGTCGGGCTTTATGCGGAGTTCGCACTCCATTACGACTCCCTCTTGTGTAGGTTGAACAGCGTCTCATCGGATAGCACCCCGTCCTGGGGGTTCGGCGCCCAGCCCACCAGGTGGTCGTCCCGGTAGACCTCCAGGTTATCGGGGAGGTAGAGGGGGATGCGCGGGAGCTTCTGAGCGATCAGAGCCTGCACTCGATGACAAAGGGCCTTCTTCGCCTCCCCTTGGGCCATGAGGAGGCCCGTGAGGGCCTCGTCCAGTTCAGGGTCGGAAAAGCCGCCACGGTTGAACCCCACCACCTGGCCGTCCTTGATCACGCCTCGAGAGGAGTGGAAGTAGTAGAAGTACATGTCCACAGCCATGAACGCGGCCATGGATTGTAGGGCCAGGGAGAATTGGGCTTGCTTCAAGGTTAGGTCGAATGCGTCGGGGGACAACGGCTCGATGGTCACCTTGATCCCGACCTGGGAGAAGTAGTGGGGGATGAGGGCCGCGGCCTCCACGGAGGTCTTATCCGATCCGCAGATAAGACGAAAGGATAGGGGCGAGCCATCGGGCATCTCCCGCACGCCGTCTCCGTCGGTGTCCTTGTAGCCATGCTTATCCAGGATCCGCGCCGCTTCCTCGGGATCGTATTCAGGATACCTCGGCTTTGAACCATTCCCCCGTGCGTGGGGTCATGAGCCCCAGGGAGGCGATCTGTCCAAACCCCCGCAGGAGCCGCGTCACCATGTCCCCACGGTCGATAGCCAGGGATAGGGCTTTACGGAACTCCAGGCTATCGAACGGGGCCACCCGGACATTGGGCAGGAGCGTCACCACGCTCGTCCCCGGGGAGCGGTATAGGTTTACGTGGGAGTACTTTTCGGGAGCAGAGGAGATCTTCTCCGCCAGCATAGGGGAGATGTTCCAGTTAAGGTAGTCGAAGTCTCCCCGCAGGAATCCCAGCACCCCCACGATATCGGATGTCACCATGTGGAGGACGACCTCGTCTAGCTTGGGTACGCCCCGCCAATAGAACCCGGTGTTCACGAGGCGCACGTACCGGCCGGCGGCGAACTCCGCGAGCTTGAAGGGTCCGGTGCCGATGGTGGCATCGGTGTTAGGATAGGCCATGGGGTTCTCGATTCCCTCCCAAACATGCTTGGGGATGATGGGGATGGCCGGGGCCACCAAGGAGATCACCATGGGGGTGAACCGGGTGAGCTCTACCTCCACGGTGGTACGTGTCCACCGCCTTAGCCCCCGCCACGAACGCCATCACCATCCACATGGGGAGGTGCTTCTGGCGGATGTAGTTGAGGGTGAACGCCACGTCCTCAG
This sequence comes from Candidatus Acetothermia bacterium JdFR-50, assembly GCA_002010365.1. Classification (GTDB taxonomy): domain Bacteria; phylum Bipolaricaulota; class Bipolaricaulia; order Bipolaricaulales; family Bipolaricaulaceae; genus UBA3571. The sequence continues at coordinate 2,010 of MTNL01000065.1, forward strand.
CGGTAAGCCCCTTTCCATCGTGCCATTTGACCCCATGGCGCAGGTGGAAGACGATCTTCTTCTGGGGCGGGCTCACCTCCCAACTCTCCGCCAGGAACGGCTTCTGCCCCCCGGGTATCACCTGAGCTAGGGTCTCGTAAACCCATCCCACCGCGGTGCGCTCCACCCCGGTAGTGGCGAGGAAGGGGTTGAGGGTACCGATGGTTCCAAGCACGGCGATGTCAAGCGTCCCTTGGGAGAGCGCGATGGCTCCACAGACCGCCACACACACGACCCCCCAAAACTTGGCACGCATATAATCACCCCTCTTCACAAGGACCTTTGTCAGCCATTATAGCACGGCTCCGGAGGACGGGATCGCGCCTATGGGTGGGAAGGGAAGGGGGGGATGACGCGGCGTCCACCCACGTCCACGATCCCCCGATCCGAGAACTTGTAGTGCGGGCTCACCGTGAGCGTAAGCACCGAGATGAAGAGAAACGGCTTCTCGTGGGTGACCCCGAGGGCCCGCAGTATCTCCTCGATCCCCTCAAGGGCCGCGGCCACCTCCACGGGAGAAGCGTCGGCGAGGAGGCCGAAGAGGGAAAGAGGCAGGGAACGGAGCACTTTTCCGTCACGGACCACGACGATTCCACCCCCCATCTCTCTCACGGCCGCCGCCGCCGCGGCCATGTCTCCGGGGGACCGCCCCACCACGAGGAGGTTGTGGGTGTCGTGGGCAAAGCTCGTGGCCACCGCGCCCTCCCGCAGGCCCAAACCCCGCAGGAGCCCTAGGCTTCGGCTCCCCCCCGTCCGGGCGAACACCCCCACCACCGCTATGTCTCCGGACACCGGGCAGCCGTCCCTGATCTCCACCCTCTCTAGGGAGAGACCGGTCAGAGAGGTTTGGCCGTTCAACACCTCCACCACGTGGGCTTCCACCTCCCCTTCCACTGGGAGGGCGCAGTCGTCGGCAGAGATGGGACCCGGCGGCGGTGGAAATGGGGGAAGTCGAGGGAATTCCGCAGGGAGACAAGCGATCATTTCCCCTGCCGCGGCTACCCTCTCCCCACCCACGTATACCTCGCGCGGGGGGAAGGCGGTGGGATCGTCCAATACAAGGAAGTCCGCGCTGTGGCCAGGGGCGATCGCCCCCAGGTGCCGCAGCCCCAAGTAGGCCGCCGGCCGCGCCGTGGCCATGGCGAAGGCCTCTTCCGGCGGAAGCCCGAGCTCAACTGCTTGCAGGAGCACCCGGGATAGATGCCCCCGCAACAACCCCGATGGGGGGATGTCATCGGTGACCAAGAGGCACCGAGAACGGTCCGGTAGGGACCTCACAAATCCCACCACCTCCGGGGAGAGCGACTTCTCCTGGAGCATCACCACCACGCCCTTGGTTAGCTCTTCGGCAATCTTCTTCGGGGACATCAGGGTGTGGTCGGAGTGGATGCCGTGGGAGATGTACCCCGACAGTTCTACCCCCGAAAGGACCGGCACGTGACCCTCCACCGTGCACCGGGCTGCCCGGGCGGCCGCGATCTCCGCTGCGTACCTCCCCACTCCCCTTATCAGTCCCCGGTAGTCCATCACCTCCCCCAGGGCGATGGCACCGGGAAGCTCCAGGAGCTCGGCCACGTCCTCGGGGGAGAGAACGGCGTTGGGGGTCTCCAGGGGGGCTTCGGTGGAGGGGACGGAGCTGGGGACCGCGAGGTAGACCCGCAGGGGAAGGCCCCGGGTGGCCTCCCAGAACCACCGCACTCCATCCTTACCAGCCACGTTGGCGATCTCGTGGGGATCGGCGAGGACACAGGTGGTGCCATGGGGAAGGACGGCAGCGGAGAAGCGCCAGGGGGCGAGGAGACTGGATTCCACGTGCATGTGGGCATCTATTAGCCCGGGGGCTATTAAGCCCCCCCGGAGGTGACGCACCTCCCGGGCGCGAATCCCCCGCGGCGGATCCCTTTCCTCCACGTAGATGAATTTACCTCCGACTATCCCCACCCAGCCGTAAAAGGCCCGTAGA
>MTNL01000249.1 GCA_002010365.1 Candidatus Acetothermia bacterium JdFR-50
CCGCCGTAAAGCCCACTGCAATCAACGTCGCCAGGATCACGAGGCCTTTTTTCATTCCCGTCACCTCCGATCTGTATACACCGACCACGGTTCCGGGGTTTCGGGGAAATCAAAACCGACTGCGCTACAATAGGTCAGGCGATGAGGACCGTTTACCTTGTGGTTGCCTTGTTTCTGGCCCTGTGCATTGGGGCGGTTTCGGAGGAAGTCCTCCTCCTGGAGGTGGAGGGGTCCATCAACCCGGTGGTCCAGGAATATATCCTGCGGGGACTTCGGTTGGCCGCCGAAAAGGGCGCCGAGCTGGTGGTGATTCTCCTCGATACCCCCGGCGGCCTGGATTCGGCCACCAAGGAGATCGTGGAGGGGATCATCGCCTCCGAGGTCCCGGTGGTGGTTTACGTCTACCCGGCCGGGGCGCGGGCGGCCTCGGCGGGGNCCTTCATCCTCCTTTCCGCCGACATCGCCGCCATGGCCCCGGGGACCAGCGTGGGAGCGGCCCACCCCGTGCTCCTCACGGGGGACAATCCCGAAGAAGGTGAACCCATGGCGGAGAAGATGGTGAACGATGCCGCCTCCCGCATCCGGGCCATCGCCGAGCTCAGGGGCCGCAACGCCGAGTGGGCCGAGAAGGCGGTGCGGGAATCGACCACCGCCACCGCCTCTGAGGCCCTGGAGCTCGGGGTCATCGACCTTGTGGCAACCGATTTGGACGAGCTCCTCGCGAAATTGGACGGTTGGGAACTTCCCGACGGTCGGGCGATCGTCACCGCCGGGATCCCCGTCACTAGAGTGAGGAAAACGGTGAGGGAGTGGTTGCTCTCTTACCTCGCCGATCCGAACTTGGTATACATCCTCCTTCTCATCGGCTTGTACGGGCTTATCTACGAGTTCTTCTCGCCGGGAATAGGGATCGGGTTCGTGGTGGGTGGGATCTCCTTGATCCTCGCCCTCATGGGTCTCCAGGTGCTCCCTATCAACCTCGCTGGCTTGGGACTCGTCCTCTTCGGGGTGCTATTGATGGTGTTGGATGTCTTTACCCCCACCAACGGGATCCTTACCACCGGGGGCGTAATAAGCCTTCTCTTGGGCTCGTTCAGTCTCTTCGAGGTGGAGAACCCTGCCATTGGGCTCTCGCGGTGGACGGTGATCGGGGTGGTGGGCACGGTGACGGCGTTCTTCGTGTTCGTGGTCTCGAAGGGGCTTCTAGCTCAGAGGCGACGGCCCCAACCCCTCACCACCATGGTCGGGCTCGTGGGGGTGGCGAAGACCGATCTCGTTCCCGGCGGGAAGGAGGGTTGGGTACTTATTCGGGGCGAATACTGGCGGGCCCGGGCCCAGGACGAGATCAAAACCGGAGATGAAGTGGAGGTACTGGAGCAGGAAGGTCGTATCCTTATCGTCCGCCGTCGCTGACCCCTGCTGTCCCTATAGGGAAAAGTCCTGTCCCAAATAGTAACGTTTGGCCAGTGGATTCAGCAATACCTCCTCGGGGGTGCCTTGGGCGATGATCCGTCCCTCGTGGATGAGATATGCGAAGGCCGTGATTTTCAAAGCATCACGCACGTTGTGGTCTGTGATAACTACACCGATCCCTCTTTCGGCGAGTTTCCCCAATAACCTCTGCAGTTCCGCGATGGTAAGGGGATCGACCCCGGTAAAAGGTTCGTCGAGGAGGAGGAATTTTGGAGAGGTCACCAGGGCCCGGGCGATTTCCACCCGCCGGCGTTCCCCGGCCGAAAGGGCCATGGCGGGGCGCCGCAGTAGATCCCGAAGCCCGAGCTCGTCCACGATCTCTTCCACTCCCCCATCCCATCGCCGTCGGGTTCCTTCTAGGGCCAACCGAATGTTTCCCATCACGGTGGTGTGGGAGAAGATGGACGGCTCTTGGGGGAGATACTGGAGCCCGAGCCGCGCCCGCCGGAAGAAGGGAAGATGGTCGACACGGCGACCATCCAACAACACCTTCCCGCGGTTCGCCCTTAGAAACCCCACCAGCAGATAAAAGGTGGTGGTTTTGCCCGCCCCGTTTGGACCCAATAGGCCGAAGATCTGTCCGGACTCGAAGGCTACGTCCAAGTCCGTGATCACCCGTCGCTTCCCGAAACGCTTGGTCAGCCCTGATGCTTCAAGCTTTGACAACCTCGACCCCCCTGAGCGTCACCTTGTTTTTGGCCACGTCCACCACCGCGCCCTCAGCCCTCACCTCCCAGTCCCAACCCCGTGCCACCAGACCCTTCGTGATCTCCAAGACCCCTTGGTCTTGACGGTAAATCCCCTCGGGGAACTCGAACTCCCAATCGCCAAAGCTCGCCTCCACCCCGGCCAACCTCCAGATCCCCCCTTGGTCCCAAGTCGCGACCCGGGCCTGCAGGTTCAGCTTACCGGACACGAACGTGAGCCCCTTCAACTGGAGTTCGCCGTTTTGCCAACGTGCCTCCTGAGCACCGAAGTGGAAATCCTCGCCTTTCCCCTCCAAAGGGGCGGCGGTTTCCCAGCGGTTGCCCTTGGGATCCGTGTGTATTTCGGCGACCTTGGCCTCGACGGTGATCGTTCCCGTAGCGTCGTAAAAGCGTACCACCACCTCCTTGGTCACCCAGCCGGTGGTGGTTCCCTCCACATTGGCGGCGAGTAATTCCCAGATGGGGCGACCTTCGACGTCATAGGCGGTAAGCCAGGGGTTCAGCACCTTGATCTCCTCGCCCAGGCCCAGAAGGCCGAGGAGGCAGAAGGCGGCTGTTAAGACTGCGTTTCGATGCATGCCCGCACGAAATCTACGAAGAGGGGATGGGGACGCAAAGGACGCGAGGTATATTCGGGATGGAACTGCACGCCAATGTACCAAGGATGGTCGGGAAGCTCCACGATCTCGACGAGCCTCCCGTCCGGAGAAAGGCCGCTGGCCACCATTCCTCCCCGCTCGAGCGCCTCTAGGTAATCCAGGTTGAACTCGTAGCGGTGGCGATGGCGTTCCGCGATCTCTTCCGTCCCGTAGATACTTCGCACCCGGGAACCAGATTTGAGGAGGGCGGGGTACGCGCCGAGGCGCATGGTCCCCCCCTTCGCCCGGAGATGGCGCTGTTCCGGCAAGAGATCGATCACGGGATGCGGGGTCGCGGGATCGAATTCCGTGGAGTTGGCCCCCTCGAGCCCAAGAGCGTAGCGGGCGAAGGCGATCACCGCCACCTGCATGCCGAGGCAGATCCCGAAATATGGAACTCCCCGGCGGCGGGCGTAATCGGCGGCGAGGATCTTCCCCTCGATTCCCCGTTCCCCAAATCCCCCGGGGACGAGGATTCCCGCGAGTCCTTCCAGGACCTCCGTGGTCTTCTCCACCTCAGCCGAAGGGATCCAGGAGAGTTCCACCCGCACGTCCAGGGCCGCCCCCGCGTGCTGGAAGGCCTCGATGATGGATATGTACGCGTCGTGCAGTTCCACATACTTTCCCACAATCCCGATGCGCACCGTTCTGCCCGAGTCCTTCAGCTTGCGCACGAACTCCTGCCATTGGGCGTGCTGGGCGTCCCGGGAGGGCAGGGAGAGTTTCTCCAACACCTTCTCCGGGAAGCCTTCGGCCTCCAAGGCCAAGGGGACCTCGTAGATGGTGGAGAGGTCCAGGCCTTCGATCACATGGGGGAGAGGGACGTCGCAGAAAAGGGAGATCTTCCTGCGGATATCCTGGTCAAGAGGGGAGTGGGTGCGGGCCACGATGAAATCGGGCTGTATCCCCACTGCCCGGAGTTCCTTCACGGAGTGTTGGGTGGGTTTCGTCTTGAGCTCCCCCGTCGTGGAGAGGACGGGGATGTAGGTCAAGTGCACGAAGCAGGTGTCCTCACTGGGGAGTTCATCCCGCATCTGGCGCAGGGCCTCTAGGTAGGGCAGGCCCTCGATGTCGCCCACGGTACCCCCCACCTCTACGATCCCGATCTCGGCGCCGCTTTCTTCCAAAGGTTTTCGTATGAGGCGCTTTATCTCCTCGGTGATGTGGGGAATGATCTGGACCGTTTTTC
>MTNL01000177.1 GCA_002010365.1 Candidatus Acetothermia bacterium JdFR-50
GCCCCTCCGGCAATTCGGTGATGCGTTCCGCAACCCGTACTATGGCGCGCTCCACGTCGGCGGAGTAACGCGGGGGGGGAGGCACCCGGGCCTTGGGGATCCGGGCAAGGAGCTCCTTGAGCCCCACTCCCCGCACGGCCACCGTTTCCACCACCGGGACCCCTAGGATTTCCTCCAGTCTTCGGGCGTCGATGTGGATCCCCTTGCGGCGGGCCTCGTCTATCATGTTCAGGCAAACCACCATGGGGAGGCCGAGTTCACGGAGTTCCAACGTAAGCTCCAGGGAGCGCCCCAGGAGGGACGCGTCCACTACGTTGACCACCACGTCCACTTCCCCGGAGAGGAGGTAATCCCGGGCGAGGGCCTCGGCGGGATCGCCGGCATGGAGGGAGTAAGTGCCCGGGAGGTCCACCACCTCAGCGGGTTTCCCTCCAACCAGGGCCTTTCCCCGCAAAACCTCCACCGTGGTCCCGGGGAAGTTGGAGGCCACCGCCCGGTAGCCGGCGATGGCGTTGAAGAGGGTGGATTTGCCGGAGTTCGGCTGGCCGACGAGGACGACTCTAAGCACGGGGTTCCACCACCACCTTCCGGGCCACCCCGCGCCCCAGGGCCACCCGCGCCCCATTCACCTCCACCAATACCGGTCCCCCCACGGGGGCGCGGGATACCACCTTGACCTCAACCCCGGGGACGATCCCCAAGCGGGAGAGCCGGGCCACCAGTCCCCTGCCCCCTTCGATTCTGACCACTTTTGCCTTGCATCCTGAGGGGAGGGTTTCCAAATCCGCGAAAGAATTGAGAAACATTTTTCTTTTTGAATTTTAGCGGCGCCCACTCCCGAGGTCAACGGTCCTCGCTTCCCTTCCCATCCGCCCTCTTTCTCACTTACCCCCGGGATGGGAAGATGGCTTCCGTTGGGCTATAACTCCGCCGTGATGAGACGACGCTGGCTCCTTGCCCTCGTTTGGCTCCTCGCCTTTCCATTCCTCGCTGCCGGTCCCGTGGGCTTGCCCCCGATAACCGTGGTAGTGGACGCCGGCCACGGTGGGGAGGATCCGGGCGCGGTGGTGGCAGGGGTGGAGGAAAAGGATATCGTCCTCGATATCGCCCTTCGTGTCTTCGAGCTTTCCCAAGGAGGGCCGGTAGAGGTGGTGCTTACCCGTGCCACCGACCGCTATGTGGATCTAAAGGAAAGGGTGAGATTCGCGGAAAGGGTGGGGGCAGCGCTCTACCTCTCGGTACACGCCAACTTCCTTTCCGAGCCCTCCGTCCGGGGGATAGAGGTTTGGGTGGACAATACCCGGAGTCCCGGCGACCGAAGCTGGGAACTGGCCGAAGCGGTATTGCGAGCGGTGGTGGCCGAAACCGGAGCGCGAAACCGTGGTGTTCATTCGCAAAAGCTCTATATGCGCCATACCAAGCTTCCCGCCGCTTTGGTGGAGGTGGGTTATCTCAGCAACTATGCCGAAAGGCGCTTGCTTCTAGACCCTTCTTATCGCGAGCGGGTAGCCCGAGGGATCCTCCAAGGCATCTATGATTTCTTGGGGTTGTGAGTTCCCTTGTTTCTCCAAACCGGTCAGCCTAAGATCCTTTGGGATGCCGCGGATCGAGCTCAGAGGGATCCTCAAGCGGTTTGGGAGAACGGTGGCCATTGACGACATACACGCCGTGATCGAAGACAAAGAGTTCTTCGTGGTCGTGGGGGCTTCGGCCTGTGGTAAGACGACCCTGCTGTGGCTCATCGTGGGACTGATCCGGCCCGACAAAGGGGAGAGTCCTCTTCGACGGGGTGGTGGTGAACGACCTTACCCCGCCGGCACGTCGGGCACGTATGGTCTTCCGAGGTTCGAGCAGGTAGGGGCGCCCAAAGAGGTCCTCAAACATCCTGCCACGTCTTTTGTGGCGGGGATTGTGGAGAGCTACTGCGAGTCGGTACGGCGAGCCTTTTTCTGAGACGAGTCCAACTGGCGCATCGCCGCATAAGCCATTACCTTATTCCGGGATATGGAGAGGAAAGTGAAGGTCGTGGTCCTCTGTGGCGGGGATTCGTCGGAACGGGAGGTATCCCTGCGTTCGGGTAGAGGGGTTTATGAGGTCCTCAAAAGTCGTGGTTGGGACGTAGACTTCCTCGAGATCCGGGATTACGAGGGGCTGCCCCAAAAGGTGGCTCCCTACGATCTTGTGTTCGACATCATACACGGAGGGGCGGGGGAAGACGGGACGCTCCAATTGCTCTTGGACCTCCTCGGCAAGGCTTATGTGGGCTCGGGTCCTCTGGCTTCGGCCCTGGCCATGGACAAGTATGAGGCCAAAAGGGTCTTCGCGGCCAAGGGGATTCCTACGCCCCGTTATGTTCTCGTGGAACGGAAGGAGATGGAAAAAGCCTTGGAACGGTCTCAAAAGGAACTCCCTTCCCCGTGGGTGGTAAAACCCCGAGGAGAGGGTTCAAGCGTTGCCCTCCACTTGGCCGAGAATCCCCGCGCGCTCCGCGAGGCAGTGGCCGCGGTGGCGGAGGAGTTCGGGGATGTGCTGGTGGAGGAGTTCATCCCCGGCCGTGAGCTCACCGCCGGCGTGCTGGAGGGGGATGAGGGGCCATGGGTTCTCCCGATTTTGGAGCTCCGGCCCCGGGGGGAAGGGAGGCTTTTCGACTGGAGGGCCAAGTACACCCCGGGGGAGTGTGATTTCATCTGTCCCGCAGATCTGGAGGAGGAGGAGAGGCGTGCTGTTGAAGAGGTGACGCGGGGAGCCTTTTCGGCCCTGGGTTGTCGGGATTTAGCCCGAGTGGATATCCGCCTCTCCTCCGGCGGCATCCCCTATGTATTGGAGGTAAACACCCTTCCGGGGATGACGGAGATGTCAACCCTCCCACGGATGGCCGCCGCCGCGGGGATCTCATACGGGGAGCTCGTGGAACGCCTCCTCCTGCGGGCACTGTTACGCTTGCCGAATTCCCATCGTTTGGGTTAAAAAATCCCGGAGGTGATCTCCATGAAGTTGCAGTGGATCGGCCATGCTTGCTTCCGCATCGAGGCAAGCAATGGCGTGGTGATGATCATCGACCCATACGATGAATCCGTCCCCTATAAGGCCCCGGAAGGGCCGGCGGACGTCGTTCTCTCCACTCACGACCACTTCGATCACAACGCCGTGGGGCGGGTCAAGGGGAATCCCCGGGTGATCCGCGGGGTGGGCGAATGGGAGGTGGAGGGGGTAAAGATCCGCGGCATACCCGCATACCACGACGAGAAGGGGGGCAAAGACCGAGGCCGGATCACCATCTTCCGGCTCGTGGTTGATGGGATAACTTTGGTCCATTTCGGCGATCTGGGGCACGTGATCTCCGCTGAGCAACAGCGGCCCCTGGAGGACGCGGAGGTAGCGCTGATCCCCGTGGGGGGTTATTACACCATCGGACCGAAGGAGGCGTTGGAAACCATAAAGCTCCTTCCTAACCTGAAGGTTGTCGTTCCCATGCATTACAAAACCGAGCTGGTTAAGGACTGGCCCATCGTGCCGGTGGACGAGTTCCTGGAACTGGTGGAGTTTACGGTGAAGAGGCTGGGTTCTTCCGAAGTAGAGATCGTGCGGGAGAAGCTGCCCGAAAAGAAGGAGGTGTGGGTACTAGAGCATGCCTAAGATATCGGCGCGTGCAGCCCAGGCCCCGACCTCGCCAATCCGCAGACTTGTTCCCTTGGCAGATGAGGCGAAGCGCCGGGGGAAAAAGGTTTACCACTTGAACATCGGTCAACCGGACATCCCCACCCCGGAGCCCTTCATGCGGGGGATCCGCGGGGCCCCTGTAAAGGTGATCGCCTATTCCCCGTTTCAGGGACTGCGTGAAGCCAGGGAGGCGATGCAGCGTTATTACGGCGAGTGGGGCCTCGAGCTGGAGCTCGAGCAGATCATCATCACTCAGGGGGGGTCGGAGGCGGTGCTATTTGCCCTGACGGTGACCTGCGATCCCGGTGACGCGGTATTGGTTCCCGAGCCGTTCTATCCC
>MTNL01000142.1 GCA_002010365.1 Candidatus Acetothermia bacterium JdFR-50
ACCTTCGTGCCCTCCCGGATCCTCCGAGCCATAAGGACGGCTTCCGCCAGGGCTGTCCCCCCATCGTACATGGAGGCGTTGGCTACCTCCATCCCGGTGAGCTCGCAGATCATGGTTTGATACTCGAACATCCAGGTGAGGGTGCCTTGGGAAAGCTCCGCTTGGTAGGGGGTATAAGCGGTATAGAACTCGGAACGCGACGAAAGTTCATTGACCACCGCGGGTATGTGATGATCATATATCCCGAGGCCAAGGAAGGGGATCAACCTTCTGTTCTTTTCAGCCCGCGCTTCGAGTTCCCACTTGACCTCGAGTTCCGAAAGGGGCGGGATCCCCAGCGGCCTGTATCGTTTGCGGATCTCCTCGGGGATATCGATGAAAAGGTCCTTGACGTCTGTGACCCCCACGACCCGGAGCATCCGCTCGATGTCCGCTCGCGTGTGGGGGATGTATTCCATCACTCTCCTATCAGCTTCTTGTACCCTTCGGCATCCAAGAGCTCGGAGAGCTCTTTGTCGTCCTCTACTTTGATGGCAAAAAGCCAACCTTTACCGTAAGGATCCTGGTTTATCACCCCAGGAGACGACACGAGCTCTTCGTTTATCTCCACGACCTCCCCGGATACCGGAGCGTAAACGGATTCAGCGGCCTTCACCGACTCCACGGTCACGGCCACCTCGCCTTTCCGCAACATCCTCCCCACTTCGGGAAGCTCCACGAAAACAACATCACCCAGCTTCTTTTGGGCATAGTCTGTGATCCCCACACGGACCGTACCGTCCTCCACTTTCACCCACTCATGAGTTTTGGTGTAAAGGAGCTCCTGCAGGACCATCTTCCCTCCTTCGTCCGTTTTTAGAATGGAACCTCTTCTTTCGCCGGCTCATAGAATGTGACATAGGATTTGTGGAAATGCAAGCGGAATGTGCCCAAAGGACCGTTCCGCTGTTTGGCGATGATTATCTCGGCCTCGGAGATCTCCGCCCCCCGTTGTCCTTCGTAATAGTCGGGGCGATGGATGAAGACCACGAGATCCGCGTCCTGCTCTATGGCTCCGGACTCCCGGAGGTCCGAAAGCTGGGGACGTTTGTTCTCGCGCCGCTCCACCGCCCGGTTGAGCTGGGAGCAAGCGATCACCGGGATATCCAACTCCCGGGCCAGGGCCTTTAGCGACCGGGAGATATAGGCGATCTCCTGCTCCCGCACATCGGCTCGGATCCCGGCGTCCACGAGCTGGAGATAATCTATGATCACGAGATCGAGCCCATGTTCCATAGCGATACGCCGGGACTTCGCCTTGATCTCCAAGACGGTGGTGGAGGGACTGTCGTCGATGAAGATCATGGCCTCGTGGAGGTGGCTGGCGGCCTCCGCCAGCGCCGCCCATTTCGGGGGCGGCAGGTACCCCGACCGCAACCGGTGTAGATCCACCTTGGCCTCGGCACAGAGCAGCCGCTCGAGCAATTGCTCCCTAGTCATCTCCAGGGAGAAGATGGCCACCCGCTTTTTTTGCTCTACGGCGATGTGGCGCAGGAGGGTGAGCACAAACGATGTCTTCCCCATGCCGGGGCGCCCCGCGATCACGATGAACTCCGCCGGACGGAACCCCCCGGTGCGGGCGTCGAACTCGGTGAATCCGGTGGAGATGGCCGTCACCGGATGGCGCTTCGGGTCCCGATGAAGCTCCTCCAGATGTTCCATATGTTCGTAAAGAAAATCGCGGAGAAGTACATAATCCTTGGTGGTCTCCCGTTGGGCAATCTCAAAGATAACCCCCTCGGCCTTGTCCAGGGCCTGGTCTACCGGGAGGTCCTCCCGGTACCCGAGCTCCATTATGCGGCCGCCCCCCTCGATAAGGGCCCGCCGCAGGGCCTTGGTGCGTACGATCTCCGCGTAGTGCTCCAGCGCCGCCACCGTGGGGACCCGGGAAATGAGCTCCGCTAGATACGTCCGCCCCCCTACCCTGTCAAGCCTTCCGCGCTCCTCAAGATAATTGGCCACGGCGATGAAATCGGGGAGCTTTCCGTGCTCGTAGAGCTCGAGGATCGCCTTATATATCTCCTGATGGGCCGGAAAGTAGAAATGTCCTGGCTTCAGGATCGAAACCAAAGTGGGCAAGGTCTGGGCTGGCTCGAGCATGGCACAACCCAAAACCACCTGCTCTGCCTCACGATTTTTGGGAATAGGTCTTAATTCCTCGCCCCGCTCATCCGGCATCGCTCCACCATCATACCCCGCCCTCGAAGATCCCGACAAGGGGACAAATGCCCAGCCACACCGCTTTTCGCTCTTGTGAAAAAGACCGTAGAATAGCTTTCGGAAAGGGGAAGAAATGCGTATGGTGGACTTGATCGAGAAGAAACGCGACGGGGTTCCCCTCACGGAACAGGAGATCCGTTGGCTGATCCACCGCTATGTGGCCCGGGAGGTCCCCGACTACCAAATGGCTGCCTTCCTGATGGCGGTCTACTTCCGGGGGATGACGGAAGGGGAGATGGAGGCCTTCACCGCTGCCATGGCCGAAAGCGGCGATAAGGTGGATCTCTCCGCCGTGCCGGGAATCAAGGTGGATAAGCACTCCTCGGGAGGGGTGGGGGACACGGTGACCCTGATCCTCGTCCCCCTGATGGGCGCCGCCGGCTACGTGATGGCCAAGCTCTCGGGGAGGGCCTTGGGCCATACGGGGGGCACCATCGATAAGTTCGAGGCGATCCCCGGGGTGCGCACCGATCTCTCCCCCGGGGAGATCATCGACCAAGCCAAGAGGATCGGCGTGGTGATCGCGGAACACACCGAAGACATCGCCCCGGCGGACAAGCTCCTCTACGAGCTTCGGGATGTCACCGGGACGGTGCCCTCCCTCCCCTTGATCGTCGGTTCCATCCTTTCCAAGAAGCTTGCCGGTGGGGCGGATCTCATCGTCTTGGACGTGAAGTGCGGCGATGGGGCCTTTATGCGCACCCTTCCCGAGGCCAAAGAGCTCGCGGAAGCACTAGTGCGGGTGGGTAACAAGCTCGGAAAGCGGTTCTCCGCCCTGGTCACGGCCATGGACCAACCCCTGGGCTGGATGGCGGGAAACGCCCTGGAGGTCAAGCAAGCCATCTCGGTGCTCCGGGGCGAGGGGCCGCCGGACCTGGAAGAGATAACCCTGGCCTTGGGGGCGGAACTTCTCCTCCTGTCCGGAGAGGAATCCGATGAGGGGAAAGCCCGGGACAAACTCAAGCGCCTCGTCGATTCAGGCGCCGCCTGGAAAAAATTCGTGGAGCTCGTGGCCGCTCAAGGGGGGGATGTACGGGCGGTGGAGGAGCCGGAGCTGCTTCCCCACGCCGAAGAGGTCCAAGAAGTGTGGGCACCCCGTTCGGGATACGTACGGAAGCTGTCGGCGCGGAAGATCGGACTCGCGGCGGGACTTTTAGGTGCGGGCCGGGAAGTGAAGGGGCAGACAGTGGATCCCGCCGCTGGGGTAGAACTCCTCGCCAAGGTAGGGGACAGGGTGGAAAGGGAACAGCCGTTGGCCCGACTGCACGTGGGGCGCAGGGAACTAGTAGAAGAAGCCAAACGACTCGTGACCGAAGCGTTCGAGATCGGAACCGACTTCCCCCTTCAGGGAGATCTCATCCTCGCCCGCATAAGGTGAGGATCATCGTCGCATCCGCGAACCGCGCGAAGATAGTGGGAACCATGCGGGCCGTGGAGGCAGTCCTTCCGGGGAAACACCGGGTGGAGGGCCTGCCTTTTCCCGGGCCATTGCCCGATATGCCCAGGGGAGAGGCGGTGTTCGATGGAGCGAGACTCCGGGCTCGTTGGGCTTGGGACATGGGTGCTCACTTGGGCGTCGGAATCGAGTCCGGGCTCCTCCGGCTCCCCGGGATGCCGGAGGAGTTCCTGGCCACGGTAGCCTGCGTTATGGGAGAAGACGGGGAAGGTTGGGGCATGAGCGCTTCCTTCCCCTTTCGCTTCCACGGGGGACCTCCGGACCCCGTTCGGGGGCATGTGG
>MTNL01000196.1 GCA_002010365.1 Candidatus Acetothermia bacterium JdFR-50
CCCCACCCCGATTCCCTATGTCGAGCGGTACCGACCGAGCTCGGGCCTTATGGGCTGCCCTCCATTACCACGGTGAGCTCGCGGTCGACGCTCTCTCCCCCGGCTGAGGCGGTGAGCGTGATCCGGTAGGTCCCCGGGGGAACGCCCTCGGTTCCGATGCGCACCAGGAACAGCCCCGGCACCTCCCCCAAGGGCTTCACCCGGACCTCCATCCCCGCCGGGGCCCCGGACGCCGAGATCCCTGGGCACTCGCCGGCGCCGGTCACGAGGGCCACGATCCCGAGCGCGCTCCCCTCTTCGACCGCCACATAGTCGGGGAGGAGGAAGAGGTAGAGGGGCAATTCGAAACCGGAGCTGGCCTGGACCGCAGCCCAACCGATGCTGTGCCCGGGCCTGTACAGGTAGGAGCTCGCCCAGCGGAAGGGGGATCCGGTCCCGCCGACCGGGGGAAGGAAGCCTCGGGGCCCATCGCGCGCCGAGGTGGCCAGGGCGCGGGCGGCGGACCGGGAGGCTCGCTCGTATGCGGTGAGGGCCCGATCCATGTTCACGTCTTGAGTCTCTCGCCCCCTGGCCCGCATCGCGTTCCGGGCGTATCCCTCCGCCCGGAGGAAGTGATCCCACGCCTCCCGAACGAGGACGGGGTCGCCGCCCTCCCACGAGGCCCGCAATATGTCCTGAAGGGCCACGGCCCCGGCCGCCCGCAGGAGGAGGCTCATATAGGTCCGCCGGATGCGGTCCATCTGGGTCCGGGTCAGGCGCCCCTCTTGCCGCATCTCGGCGATCCTCCAGTAGGTGTCGTGCAGGGGCTCGTAGACCTCGGCCACCTCTTTGCGTGACGGGATCACACGCCGCTCCGGCTCCCCAGTGGGCTCCCGCGTCCTCTCCCCACCCTTGGGCCCGCATTGGCCGGCGTCGGGGACCTCGTTGATGACCGTCCGCAGGTGCACCTGCGCGCCCCCATCCGGCCCCCGCATCTCCAGGAGCCAATCCCCTTTATCTGCCTCCACAACCGTCTGCCCGGAGCCGAGGTCGTCGTTGCCGTTGATCACCGGGAGCAACATGGAGCTCACCACCCCGGTCGCCAGGTGGGCGAGGGCGAAGGTCGGGTTCCAGAAGTACAGGGCGGCCGCCCTTGCCAAGGTAAAAAGGACGGCCTGGGCGACTTCCTTGCCCCCATTGTCGAGCTCGACCAGCGAATAGGTCAGGGCGATCGGTGAAGCAGGACTGCACTCGAACCCGAGTTGAGCCGCGATGTTCAAATCCCAGAAGCCATGGGTGGCCTCCAGATCCAAGGTCGCCCCTTCAGTGAATTGGGCCCGGCCAGCCCGGCTGATGGCCGCCATGGACAACAGCAACTCCGACTTGCCGTTCAGCCCATCGTCGGGGATCTTCACGAATCGCACGCCTTCCACGGCCAACAGCACCTGCAACGGGGGCGGCCCCGGGGGGTCCCAATCCGCCGCCACAGGCGCCCCCAAAAACGACGCCGCCGACACCATCATCCCCAAGACGCACCAACCCCTCCGCATCGGTTCACCTCCCTGTAGACACACTCCTCGCCCAAACCCTTATCATCCCGTCGCATCACCTCGCGGAACAAGGCCAAGCGAAGACGTCCCAGAAGGCCGCACCGCATCAAGTCCCTGTGGGACCTTCCGCCTCACCTGGGGATAACCCATCATAATGAACCCGGGGCGCGAAACAAAACCTCCTCCGGAAATGGGGGCTGGGAGCAGGGAGAAAAGGTCGAAGGGGTACACAGGCGGGATATGGGACACAGGGCCCCGGGGAACCGATCCCCCCTCCGGCTGACCGTGGCCCGGATAGGACTATGGTGACGACCCGTAGAACAGCTCCGGGGTCTTCCTCAACTCCTGGGCGTAGAGGTCGATCAGCTCGCGCAGCCTCAAGAATTTGACGGTCGTCTTGCCGATAACCGTGACCCGCATGGCGCCCCTCTCCTTCCGTATCGGCTCGAGCGCGGCGAAATTAGGATACGGCCCTATGTCCCACTCGTCCTGCGGATATCTCTCCATGAACCATCCCGGCAGAGTTATCTTGGCGAGGATATGCTCCGGGAGTTCGGCCATGTCCTCCGCGAGGCGCATGGCGGTGCAGACCCCCAGGTCCATGCCCAAAAGAAGCATGTAGCCACCGAGGTTGTATATAATCTTCTAACCACCTAGGCTATCACCCTTTCTTACTATCTCTTCAGCCTTGGGGCCTATGGCCGCTATCGAGAAGACCGGGTGGAGGCTCCTCACCACGCCGGGGCCTCTTCTGAGGATCTCCGGTATTATCCCCGTCGTGCAAGGCGTCTCTTTCGGGTCATAAGGCAGGATCCGGTAAAGCCACAGAACACCGAGGCCTCTTCCGCAGGGGACAATTCCGCTCTCTTCAGATAATTGAGTGTGTGGGTATGACGATCGTCTCTTTTTCCCACGACCTCCAGCAGGGCATCGTTCACGGCATCGGCCCCGCCTTCCACGTGCCCGAAGCTGCTGAGGGAGCTGTGTACACCACGATGTTCCCCTCCCTCAAGCCCAGCTCATACAAATCCCACACTATGTCGCCTTTAGTAACGACCTTTCTCCTCGCTATCCCATGTCCTCAGGAGGCGTGAGCGTCTCAAGCTCCGGGGTCGTGTTTCACGTTGCCGTATCCTGGAGGAAAGAAGGGGGTCTGAGGGCAGAGGGCTTTATCGTGCGCCGGGGCTTTCGCCCCAAGATGAAGTGGCGCTCGTTCCGGAGCTGAAGGAAATCCACCTCTTCGAAGAACAGCCACACGAAAGCCCCGACTTCCGCCAACCCCCACATGAAGGTCTCCATCTCCATAGGGGACCCCGGAATCCCGAAGTTCAGATAGTGCCGCCTAACGGTACCCCGCTGAAGATCGTATCCGGTGTGGAAGCTCACGGTGAGCTTCTCTCCCGCTCCTTCTGCCAAGGCCCACTTAAAGCCGATCATGATGAAGATCCTATACCTCCGGTCGGATTCCTCGACAACGAAGATTCCATCATCTTCGAGGGTTTCTCCCACCGAAGCGAAGAGCCCTACGAGTTCCCACGGGTCGAAGTGGGGCGTGGAGAGGCCGTGCATGAGGATCAGGTCGTATTTGTCGCCCAACGCATGCACTTCTCGCGCGTCCGCGATCCTGGTCTTCACTTCCCGCCCGAGGGTCTCGGTGTCCCACCTGCGTGCCCTCTCCAGCGCCTCCGCCCTCAAATCGGTAATGAGAAGGTCCACTTCGACGCCTCGCTGGCCGAGGGTTTTCGCCAAGGCCACGCCGCCGAATCCGGATCCTCCGCAGATCTCGAGGGCCCTCAAGGCTTCCTTGGCGGTGAGCCCCTGGATCCAGGGGTGTTGAACGAGCTTTTCCATGAAAGTCATCGTGGTTTCGAAATAACGTCTACCTCTTTCGCTTTCGGGATCGTCGAACCAAGGGAAGATTTCATAAAAACGCGTCAGCTTTTCTTCAGGGTCTCCCTTCATCTCTGTGCACCCCCTTCGCAAAATTTTTCTCGAGCCAAGCTTTTGAAAACCTGACCAGATCGAGCACGTAGAGAAGGTAACCTTGGGCCGCTCCGACCATGCCCGTGCGGCCGTTGCCCTTCCCGAGATATTTTCGGATGATCATCTTGTCCGACGTATATCCTTCCACGATCCCTTCACCGGTATCGATGTCCTCGATCTCCACTCATACCCACTTCCCTTCTTGCAGGACGGGCATTCGGTATCGGTAGCGGATAACCCGCTTGTTGGGAACGCGGGCGATGGTCTCGGCGTAATGTAGCGCCGTAATGGCGCTCAAGGGAGATCCCAAAAGCGGGACTTTCCCGCCGGCCTTGCAGAGCTTGGCGAGCGGTGAGCCCGGGCCATAGGGGTAATGGAAGGGATGGTCTTTCGTCAGCCATTCAGCTTTAGCGCCTACGGCGACCACCGAGGCCTCGGGATGGTCGCTGCGGCGGGCGCCGGACCAGGTCCTGAG
>MTNL01000236.1 GCA_002010365.1 Candidatus Acetothermia bacterium JdFR-50
CGTGCTGGAGTTTGTAGCGGGCGGTGCCGATGGCCCCGGCGGCGGGGGTGGTGCGCAAAAGCGCGATCTCCTCCTCGGGCTGGGCCGAGAGGTCGAGGAGCTCTTCCCGCAGGATCCCCAGCACCCCGTGCCAGGCCCCGTAGACGGTCCCGAACACATCGGGGTAGGCGCGGACCGCCTCCACGATGCCCCGGAGGGAGTTATTGATCACCGGGGTCGGCCCCCCGCCCATGGCGACGACGACGTTCTTGCCACCCACAGCCCCTCCTTTCGACTCCATAATCCTCCGCCTTCGCCCCGGTTTATGCAAACCTTTGCTTTGAAAGAAGGATCCGTGACAAAAGAAAAAGGCTGCGGGAACCGCAGCCTTGGTGGGTGGTGCAGGACTTGAACCTGCGACCTCACGCACGTCAAGCGTGCGCTCTCCCAACTGAGCTAACCACCCTTCAGGCGGCGCCCGGATTCGAACCGGGGAATAAGGGATTTGCAGTCCCTCGCCTTAACCGCTTGGCTACGCCGCCACCGAAACTATTTTATACCCCCTGCCCCGCCGGGGTCAATCCACGCCTTTCCGTTGTGGATCGAACATACGCGGGGTGCCCCGGCACGCCTTAGAATTTGGCAGTGGAGATCATCGTTTACGGCTACTTCGGGAAGGGGAACCTCGGGGACGAAGCCCTGCGGGAGGCATGGTCCCGGGCCCTCGCGGAGATAGGATCGGTAACCGCCATGGCCCCGCCGCGCCTTCCCCGCGGGGAAGCGGTGGTCTTCACGGGGGAACCCCTACAGGATCGCACCTCCCGTCGCTCCCTTCTTTTTTACGCCGCGGCCATAAAAGCCGCCGCCAGGAGAGGCAGGGCGATCCTGGGGGCGGTGGGGGTGGACATCCGCTCGTTCGTGGGCCGAAGGCTCCTCCCCCATGTCTTGTGTGATGTTGATTACATATCCGTGCGCGATCCCCTATCCAGGGAAAAGCTCGATCTTCTTGGAGTAGATGCTCGGGAGGCCAGGGACGCGGCCCTGTCGCTCGATCCGCCCACGGGAACCCACCGCGGGCCGGTGCTCCTAAACCTAACTCCCTCGCTCCCCCAAGGGACCCGTGCGGCCGCCTTGAATTTCGCCCGGGAAGCGGCCCGGCGGCTGGGAAAACCCCTCAAGGGGCTTGTGATGGCCCGGGGAGAGGACCACCGCGCCCTCAGGGGATTGGACCTCGTCGTTCCCCGCTCGGTGGACGAAGCCCTTGAGATCATAGCCGAAGCGGCCCTAATGATTGGGGCGCGCCTCCACGCCCTGGAGTTCTCCCTCCTCTGCGGCACCCCCTTCGTGGCGGTGCCTTACGCCCCCAAGGTCGAGGCCTTCCTGGGCCTGGTGGAACGGGACCTCCCCATCCCAGTTCCCCGGCCCCCGATCTCCCGTCCCCATGGGGCCCTGGAGGCCCTCCTTTCCTCCCGCTATAACGCCGCGCTCGCCGAGGCCCGGGCGAGGCTCGGGGCCGAGGCGAGGGAGGGGGTGACAGATGCCGTCCGGTTCCTCCGGCAGGTGGCATGAGCCTGTCATGGTCCCCGAGGTGTTGCGGTTCCTGGATCCGGGGCCGGGGAAGCTGGTCGTGGACACCACCGTGGGCACCGGGGGTCACGCCGAGGCCATTTTGGAACGCGGGGCATCCCTCATCGGGATCGACCGGGATCCCCTGGCCCTGGAACTGGCCCGGGAGCGCCTTTCCCGCTACGGGGACCGCTGTCGCCTGATCCAAGGGAACTTCCGCGTACTGCGGGAGATCCTACGGGGGCTAGGGGTCGATGAGGTGGACGGGGTCCTCTTCGACCTCGGGATGTCCTCCTTCCAGCTGGAGGACCCCGCCCGCGGCTTCAGCTTCCTCAAGGAGGGCCCGCTGGATATGCGGATGGACCCCACACAGCACCTCACCGCGTACGAGATCGTCAACCGGTGGCCGGAACGGGAGATCGCCCGGATCCTGCGGGAGTACGGGGAGGAACGCTACGCCAGGCGGATCGCCCGGGCCATCGTGCGGGCCCGCCCCATCGGGACCACGGTGGAGCTTGCGGAGCTCGTGGCCCGCTGTTATCCCCCGGGGCGGCACCGGATCCACCCCGCCACCCGGACGTTCCAGGCCCTGAGGATCGCGGTGAACGACGAGCTCTCCGCCTTAAGGGAGGGGCTTCTGGCGGCCATCCGGTCTCTCAGGCCCGGCGGGGTGGTGGTGGCGATATCGTTCCACTCCCTGGAGGACCGGATCGTGAAGCGGACCTTTCGCCAGCGGTGGATCGCCGACGAAGTGGAGATCCTGACGAAGAAGCCCGTCACGCCCGCACCGGAAGAGGTCGCACGGAACCCCAGGGCCCGCTCCGCCAAACTCCGCGCCGCCAGGAGGCTTCCCCCGACACGATCGCCCGAAAAATGTTCGCGGTCCGGGTAGCCGATGTCTTCGGCGGAGGTGACGGATCCCCTTAAGCTCTTTAGGATGTACGAATCTTGGAACGATGGGGCCGAATGGGGAAGGTATTTGGCCGCCGTGGCCGTCCTCCTTTTCGTCGCGGGGTTGGTTTTCCTATACCTGTGGCTTAACACGCGGGCCATCGTGGCCCAAAGGGAACTTTCGCAAACGGCCTTTGAACTGAAGCAGCTCGAAACGGCGCTTGTGGAATTGGAATACCGGGTGGAGGCGAGCTTCTCCACCGAGGCCCTGATGCAGCTGGTGCGGGAGCTGAACGAGGAGGCGATGGGGGAGGGGAAGCCGCTCCTCGGCCCGCTCGGGGAGGAGCAGCTCATCATCCTTCCCGTCCATGTGGAGAGAGGTCGCGATTAAGCGGGCTACTTTTGTCTTCGTGCTCTTGGGGATCGGAGCCCTGGCCGTGGTGGCCAGGCTATTTCAGCTTCAGGTGGCGGAGCACGGGTACTGGGCGGAGCTCGCCCGGGAGCTCCAGGAAGAGGTGGTGGAGCTTCCCTCCCGCCGGGGGACCATTTACGACCGCAACGGCCTTCCCCTGGCCCAGGACGTGCCGGCCTATGACATCGCGCTGGACAACTTCCACATGACCAAACCCGAGGTCCTGGTGGACCTCCTGGTGGACATCCTCGGCCTGGGGGAAAAGGAGGCCACGGGGATCGTCTACCGGGAGGGGTATTTCACCTGGGTCAAGCGCCGGGTCCCCAAGGGGAAGGCGGAGGAGCTCCGGCGGGCCGCGGAAGCGGCCGAGGTCGAGGGCCTCATGTTCTTCGACACCTGGACCCGGGGGTATCCCCAGGGGCTCTGCTCCCTGGACGTGTTGGGGATCGTGGGGGTGGACGGGGTGGGGTTAGAGGGATTGGAGTTCTTCTTCGACCACCGGCTCCGGGGGCGAGGCCCCGTGAGGCTGCGGCTGATCCGGGGACGGGACGGCTCGGTCTTCGGTTATTGGGAGGAGGACCCCGGGGAGCCGGGCGAGGACCTCTACCTCACGCTGGACGCACGGATACAGGCGATCTGCACGGAGGAACTGGACCGGGGCCGGGAACAGTTCAAGGCGAAGAGGGGGCTGGCCGTGGTGATGGACCCGTGGACCGGGGAGATCCTGGCCCTGGCCCAATCGCCGCGGTTCGACCCGGAGGCCCCGGATCCCGCGCTCCTGCATCCCTGGGCCGTCACCGACCCGTTCGAGCCCGGCTCCACCTTCAAGGCGCTGGTGGGGACCGCGGCCCTGGATCTGGGCCTGGTAGAACCGGACGAAGTCTTCAACGGAAATTCCCCCATCTTCGTCGACGGAGTTCCCATAAGAAACGCGATGAATCACCAATTTGGCCTCTCCACCTTCACCCGGGGCATCACCCAATCGATAAACACCGTGTTGGTACAGGTGGCGTTGCGTCTGGGGGCGAAGCGGACGTGGGAGTACCTGCGGCGCTTCGGGATCGGGGAACCGACGGGGGTGGAACTTCCCGGTGAGGCGGCGGGCACCCTCCGTCCCCCGGAGGAGTGGACGCGGG
>MTNL01000156.1 GCA_002010365.1 Candidatus Acetothermia bacterium JdFR-50
GGCGGAGGGATACATCGCCCAGTTCACGGTGGAGAAGGCTTTCCTAACGGCGGACGCGGTGGACCCCGAGGCCGGGGTCACCAACTCATCCATGTTCGAGGTTGGGGTGAAACGGGCAATCGTACGGGCAGGCAAGACGGTGATCCTCTTGGCCGACCATTCTAAGCTGGGGAAGAGGGCGCTGGTGAAGGTGTGCGACCTTTCCGCCGTGGACGTATTCATCACCTCTTCCGGGGGCGATCCGGATATCCTGAAAGCGGTGGCGCAGAAGGTGCCCGAACTCGTACAGGTATGAAGGGGAGGTGAGGGTAGGTGTTGATCGAGGGGTTGGAGAAGTGCAAGGTGATCATCGGAATGGTCCATTTTCCCGCCCTTCCCGGCTTCACGCTTTACGACGATGAGAAGGGGATCGAGGGGATAGTGGCCCGGGTGCGGGAGGACCTACACGCCCTGCAGGAGGGAGGAATAGACGCGGTTATGTTCTGCAACGAGAACGACCGCCCGTATACCCTGCGGGCCGATCCGGCCACCGTGGCGGTGATGGCCAGGACAATCGGTCAACTCCTCGGGGAGATCCACGTCCCCTTCGGGGTGGACGTCCTCTGGGATCCCAAAGCGACCCTGGCCGTGGCCAAGGCCACAGGGGCCAAATTCGTGCGTGAGATCCTCACGGGGGCTTTCATCTCCGATATGGGCTTTTGGGATACGGCCGTGGGCGAGGTGTACAGATATCGGAAGCTCATCGACGCCTTAGGGGTTAAAGTTTTCTTCAATATATCCGCCGAATTCGCGAGCCCCATGGACAGGAGACCCCTGGAGGAGATCGCCAAAAGCGTTGTGTTCAGCTCTTTGGCCGATGCGGTGTTGGTCTCCGGCCCCATGACCGGGGTCCCCCCTTCCCGCGAGACCCTGGTACGGGTGAAGGAGGCGGTGGGGGATACGCCGGTCCTCGTCAACACCGGCGTCAACCAGGAGAACGTGGCCAGATTCCTCGAGGTGGCCGATGGGGCCATCGTGGGGACCAGCTTGAAGAAAGGGGGCGTTACCTGGAACCCGGTGGACGTGGAGCGCGTGCGGGCCTTCATGGAGCGTGTAGAAGCCCTGCGGTGACCCTTTCCTCGGGAGGTGGGCCCGATTGGGATACTTCCTCGGCATCGATATCGGCACCTATGAGAGCAAAGGATGCCTGATCGATGAGGACTTCCGGGTGATCCGGACCGCGGCCGTCCCCCATAACCTCAGCATTCCCCGGCCCGGATGGGCGGAGCACGACGCCGAGGGGGCCTGGTGGCAGGACTTCGTGCGGCTCTGTCGCGAGCTCCTTGACGAGACGGCGAAAAGGGACCTGGTGGCCGTGGGGTGCAGCGCCATCGCCCCCGCCATGCTCCCCGTAGACCCCCGCGGAGTCCCCCTGCGGCCCGCCATCCTCTACGGGATCGACACCCGGGCCCACCGGGAGATCCACGAATTGAAGGAGGTGCTGGGTGTAGAGCGGATAAAGGAAAAGTGCTGGAATCCCCTTTCCTCCCAATCGGTGGGGCCGAAGATCCTCTGGTTCAAAAAGAACGAGCCGGGGCTTTACGAAAAGACCTGGAAGGTGATGACCGCCACGAGCTTTTTGGTGTTCAAGCTCACCGGAGAAGTGGTGATCGATTTTTACACAGCCAGCGCTTTCACGCCCCTTCTCGACCTGAACAAGCTGGAATGGGATGAAAGCCTCGCGGATCTTCTGGTTCCGCCCTCCGCCCTCCCCGAGCCTCGGTGGACCACGGAGCTGGCCGGAAAGGTGACGCGGGAAGCCGCGGACCTCACCGGGATTCCCGAGGGCACCCCGGTGATCGTGGGGACGGCGGATGCCGCCGCCGAGTTCGTGAGCGCGGGGGCGGGGGCGCCGGGAGACCTGATGATCATGCTCGGGACCACCGTGTTCTTCATCGAGCAAATTTCCCGTCGGGCGGGCGTTTCGGCCCTCTGGAGCTCCGTATTCCTGTGGCCGGAGACCTTCTGTGTGGCCGGGGGGATGGCCACGGGAGGGGCCCTCACCCGGTGGTTCCGGGATCACTTCGCCGCGGAGGAGCTGGCCTTGGAGCGGGAGACCGGGGTGAACGCGTATGAGGCCCTGTGGAGGAGGGCCGCGGAGATCCCGCCCGGAGGGCCGGGACTGATGGTGCTGCCCTATTTCAGCGGGGAGCGGACCCCGATAAACGACCCCGCGGCCCGGGGGGCGATCCTCGGCCTATCCCTCTCCCACGGGAAGTACCACGTTTACCGGGCCCTGCTGGAGGGGATCTCCTTCGGGATAAAACACAACCTCGACCACATCGAGGAGGCGATGCCGCCGGCCAGGGTCCTCGTCGTGGGGGGTGGGACGAGGAATCTCCTCTGGCTGAAGATAATCGCCAGCGTCATCGGGAGGGACCTCCTGATCCCCCCGGTGAAGGCCGGGGCGAGCTACGGCGATGCCATCCTCGCCGCCATGTCACAAGATCTGATCGAACCCAGGGGGCTCCCACGGCTTTTCGCGGGCTCGTACGAACGCGTATGCCCCGATGAGGCCCTCTCCCGCACGTATGCCGAGTACTACGCGGTCTATCGGGGTGTTTGGGACGATATAAAAGGTTGGATCCACAGGCTCGCTGAGCTGGGGGGTGCGTGAGCGTGACGGAACTGGAGCGGACCCTGAGGGAGCTCGTGGAGCGCGCGGCGCCTAGCGGCCACGAGGGCGAATTGGCCGCGTACATAAAGGCCCGCGCGGAGGCGCGGGGCATGGAGGCCACCGTGGACCCGTTGGGAAACGTACTCTGCCGTCTGAACAGCCGTCCTGGGGGCCCCCGAGTGGCCGTTTTCGCCCACATGGACGAGATCGGGCTGGTGGTGCGGAAGATCGAGGACACGGGCTTTCTCCGGGTCGTGAGGTCGGGGGGCATCGAGGAGAAATCCCTGGCGGGAAAAGAGGTGTTGGTGATCACCGAGCGTGGCGAGAGGATCCCCGGGGTAATCGGGATCAAGGCCCACCACCTGGTCAAGCCCGAGGAGAAATATGCGGTGACCAAAGTGGAAGACATCTTCATCGACATCGGCACCGAAAGCGGGGAGGAGTCGAGGAGGCTGGGGATAGAGGTAGGGTGTCCCGTGGTGTTCTCCCGCATCTTTATCCGCCGGGAGCACCGGGTCTTCGCCAACTCCCTGGACGACCGGGGGGGATGCGCCGTTCTTTTGGGCGTCCTCGATGCGGTGGAAGTGGGCGAGCTGCGGGCCGAGGTTTACCTAATTTGGTCGGTCCAGGAGGAGTTCTCCCTGCGGGGGATCCTCCCAGCCGTCCGGTCCATCGATCCCGATCTTCTGGTCTGTTTGGACATCGCCCCCGCCTGCGATACCCCCGATCTCGAAGGCTATTCCGACGTGGTCCTCGGCGGGGGACCCACGGTGAACCTCTACACCTTCCACGGCCGGGGAACGCTGGCGGGTTTGATCCCCTCCCGTCCCGTGGTGAGCTGGGTGTTGGAAGTCGCGGAGGAGGCGGGCATCCCCCTCCAACGCAACGTCTTTTTCGGCGGGCTGACGGATAGCTCCTTCGCCCAACTGGAACACGGGGGCATCCCCGCCGTGGATCTGGGGTTTGCCGTAAGGTACGCCCACTCTCCGGTGGAAGTCTGTGATCTACGGGATCTGGAACGACTGAAGGACCTGGTGCTCGCTCTCCTCTACCGGGCCGAGGAAGGAGTCATCCGCCGCTTGCATAAGGACCGCTGAGGGATGGGACGGGAAATGCGCCCCGAGGTCGATTTTCGGATGGATGATCTGATCTCGGTGGCCCGGACGGCCGGGGAGATCCTTTCCCGGTATTTCCGGAGACGGGGATTTACCCATGCCACAAAGACGGGACGAGCCAACGTGGTGACCGAGGCCGACCTGGCATCCCAAGGCCTGATCACCGAGGAGCTCTCGCGCCGGTTTCCCTGCGTCCCCG
>MTNL01000095.1 GCA_002010365.1 Candidatus Acetothermia bacterium JdFR-50
AAAGCCGATGTGGGCAGGATTCGGAGGGTGTTCGAGCTTTTCGAGGCGGAAGCCAAAACATGCCTTGAGGCCGGACTCGTTTTCCCGGCCTACGATCACACCCTTCACTGCTCCCACCTTTTCAACATCCTGGATGCGCGAGGAGCGATCTCGGTCACGGAGAGGGAGTCCTACATCGCCCGGATCCGGGAGCTGGCCCGCGCCTGCGCGCAGAGCTACCTGAAGCTTCTGGAGGAGCGTCGTGCCAGAGTTCTTGCTTGAAGTGGGAACCGAGGAACTGCCCGCGCTGGACGCCCCGGTGCTAGCCGAGGCGCTCGGGAAGTTCCTCGCTGACTCACTCAGGGGCGAGCGGCTGGGGTTCCAGGGGACGGAGGTCTACTGGACCCCCAGGCGGCTGGCGGTCTACGTGTGGGGATTGGCGGAGCGCCAGGAAGATTTGGTGGAAGAGGTTCGCGGCCCGGCCGTGGCCGTGGGCCTAGATGAGGACGGGAACCTCACCCAGGCAGCCCTGGGATTCCTCCGGAAGTACGGCGCCTCGCCCGCGAATCTCAAGCGAAAACGCGTGGGCGAAAAGGAGTACCTCTTTATCGAGGTGCGCACCCCGGGCAAGGACGCTCGTGAGGTGCTCCCGGAGCTAATTCCCCAAGCGATAAAGGCCCTTCCGTGCCGGAAGACGATGCGGTGGGACTCCTCGGGGATCGCGTTCCTGCGGCCCATTCGTTGGTTAGTCTGCCTTCTGGACGGGGAAGTGCTCCCAGTGGAGTTGGGGAACCTCAGGGCTGACAGGGTGACCCGGGGCCACCGTTTCTTCGGTCCCAAGGAAATATCTTTGAAAGCGCCGGGGGACTATCCGGACACCCTCAGAGAGGCTCGGGTCGTGGTGGATCCAAAGGAACGTGCGGAAATGATCAAAAACGCGGCGTCCCGGGTAGAAGGTGAGTACGGCGTCCGGGCCCTTTGGACCGAGGAACTCCTGGGAATCTTGGTGGGGTCCCTGGAGTGGCCCGCCCCGGTCTTGGGGGAGTTCCCGGGGGAGTTCCTGGACCTCCCGGCCCCGGTGATCGCGGCTGTGCTACACGAAGAGGGAAAATTTGTTCCTTTCGCCCGCAACGAGGAACCGGCGTCGGTGTTCCTGGGGTTCCGCGACGGAAAAGAAGACGAGAAGGGATATGTACGCCAGGGGTATGAGCGGGTGGTGAAGGCCCGGCTTCGAGACGCCCGGTTCTTCTTCGAGAACGATCTCCGGCGTCCCTTGACCGAACGGGTCCTCGAGCTCAAGCGAATCGTTTACGAAGCACGTCTCGGGACCCTGTGGGACAAGGTTCAGCGCGTCCGTGAGATCTGCAGGCACTTGGCGGAGGCATTGAGCTTAGACGAGGAGGAAACGGGGGCCCTGGACCGCGCGGCGTTCCTGTGCAAGGCTGACCTCACCACCGAGATGGTCAAAGAGTTCCCCGAACTGGAAGGGGTGATGGGGGGGATCTACGCGCGTCGATCCGGGGAGCCTGAGGAAGTGGCCCGGGCGATCGAGGAACATCTCTTACCCCGGACCCGGGCGGACGACCTCCCCCGAAGCAAGTTGGGCACGGTGTTGAGCCTCGCCGACAAGCTGGATACGGTGATGGGGGCCATTCTGATCGGCGAGGTCCCCACCGGTTCCCGGGATCCCTACGGAATCCGCCGGGCAGCCAACGCCCTCATATCGTTGATTCTCCGCAAAGAACTGGTGGTGGATCTGTTCCCGGTGATCGACGCCCTAGTGGAGTTTTATCCCGAGCTCCCCGGGGGCAAGGATCCCGAGACGGTGAAAGGCTTCCTGTTGGAGCGCCTCCGACATATCCTGCGGGACGACCACGGCGTCCCACACGACATCGTCGAGGCAGTCCTTTCGGTCCCGAAGGGGGATTTCCTGGGGGCGTTGGAACGGGCCCGGGCTTTGGTTTCGCTTAGGGGGGAGACATCCCTGGCGGAGGTGGTGCAGCTATTCGAAAGGCTGCGGAACATCACCAAAAGGCATGAAGGTGAGGCCTTTGATCCTGAGCTTTTCCAGCAGGAAGAGGAACGGGAACTCTGGCGGGAATACCTCAAGGCCGAAGGACGGGTGCGTCAGGCCGTGGCCCAGCGAGACTTCTCAGCGGCCCTAAAGGCCCTTTTACCTTTGGGTGACCCTATCCATCGGTATTTCGAACGCGTGTTCGTGATGGTGAAAGATGACCGGTTGCGGAGGAATCGCCTTTCGTTCCTACGGGCGTTGCTCTCTTTATTCTTGGAAATCGGGGATCTGAGCAAGCTTTCGGTTTGAGATCTCGCCCAAAAGGGCGAAGACTGGGGGCGAGCAGGAGGGGGATGTAGAGGTGATCCGTGGTTCCGCGGTTCCGCATGAAAGCAGTGCATCCGGAGAAAGAGATGGGAAGCGGTTCTAGTTAGGCCCGTTCCCCTCCCCGTCCCCGGAACGGGGGACGCGCATGGCACGGGTTTTCTTGGGGTTGCAAGCTGAGGTTCCGCCGCAACGGGAAAGGATCGTTGCGGCTATGGAGAGATTGGGGGCCTGCGGAATCCGGATACTCCGCGCTTCCTCCTGGTTCCAGAGCGCTCCCCGGGAGAATTCCTACGGGACCATCGGGCTTGCCCTCGAGGCCGATACCACCCTGATGCCGAAGCAGCTCCATTCCATCTGCCAAGGAATCGAACGCATATTGGGACGGGAGCCGGGGGACAATTTGGGACCCAAACCCATCGAGATCGACATCCTCTTTTATGATGAAGCGGTCATAAACGAGGTGGATCTCCATATCCCCTATCCCCATCTTCTGCGACGCGGTGTGATCCTGGCCTCTTTGGCGGAACTTGTGCCGGAGATGGTCCATCCCGTGCTCGGGCGCACCATGGCGGAGCTTTTCTCCGAGCTTCCCCCGGAAAGGAGGCCGAGACGCTCAGGGGAAACCACATCCTCGTAAACGTTCAGCGGAGCCCCACCGGCATCAGGAAACGGGTGGCCATCGTGGAGGAGGGGCGCCTGGTGGAAATCTACTTCGAGTGCCCCGAGCGGCCCCGACTGGTGGGGAACATCTACAAGGGAAAAGTGGAGACGGTCCTCGCGGGTCTCGGAGCCGCGTTCGTGAATGTAGGGGAAAAACAATCTCTCTTCCTCTCCCAACACGAGATAAACGATGCCATCCTGATTTCCAAGGGCTTCGAGCCTTGGAAAGGGCCGCCTCCAATCCAAAAGGTCCTCCGTCCCGGGCAATCCGTCATCATTCAAGTGCGCCGGGAAGGGGTGGGGACCAAGAATCCCCAGGGCACCACCAAGATAAGCTTGCCGGGACGTTATTGGGTATTCCTACCCAAGGAAGATAGGGTAGCCATATCCCGGAGGATCTCCGATCAAAACGAGGCCAAGCGCTTGCGCCAGATCGCCTACGAGCTCAAAGCGCCGGGGGAAGGGCTTATCGCCCGCACCGCCGCGGCCGACGTCCCCAAAGAGGATTTGGAACGAGACTTCAAGTTCCTGTTGGGAACCTGGAAGGGAATCGAGGAACAAGCCGCCAAGGTCTCCGCACCGGCCCTCCTCTACAAGAACCCCGATTTGGTGAAGACCGTCGTGCGGGATCGCTTTACGACGGAAGTGGACTCCCTCATCGTGGACGATGAGGCCGAGTACAAGGAGATCCTCCACTATCTCCACTATCTTCACCTCGATAAGCTCCGGGGCCGCGTGAAGCTATATCGGGGGACGATGCCCCTTTTCGTGCGCTATGACATCGAGCGCCAGCTCCGTGAAGCTCTCCAGCGCCGGGTGCCCCTCAAAGGAGGGGGCTTCATCACCATCGACGAGACCGAGGCCCTCACCGCCATCGACGTGAACACCGGAAAAGACATCCGCCACAAGAACCAGGAGGCCGCCATCCTGAA
>MTNL01000218.1 GCA_002010365.1 Candidatus Acetothermia bacterium JdFR-50
GTCCCCGGGCTTGATGCCCCCGAAGGTCATGGCAGCCCTGGCGGCGAAGTTGAGGGCATGGACCGCGGCGGAGGTGTCCTTTCCGTAGGGAACAAGGAAGGTGTCCCAGGACATCTCGATCCCCGCCTCCGCCAGCTGTTCCGCCATGGAGATGCCCTTGGTGTTTGAGGCCATGAAGACGAGGATGTTCCTTTCCTGGAGGGCCCTGGCCAATTCCACTGCCTCCTCCACCGAGGGCATGGCCCCTACACAGGCGGCGAACCCCGGCATCCGTCCGTCCACGAGCTTTATCCCCTGAAGCCGCAGGGTGGCGTCGTCGGTGAAGCCGAGCCAGATCCCCGTGGGCTCCTCGCCGCGTAGGTACTTCAGGGCCTCGATGATCTCTTCGGCGATCAGGGTGGCGATCCCCGCGTCCAGGGCCGGGCCGAGGTACGGCAACCAGAGCCGATCCTCGGGGACGGGCGGAAGGAGGTCCTTGGCGATTCCGAGGGCCCTTTCCGCGTCGGCAAGCGTTTTCACCTCGATTCCGGTGAGGGCGAGGACCAAGGGGAGGTAATAGGCGGTGTTGGGGAATTCCACCTTCTTTTGGGGGCCGTAGGCCTCGATGGCCTCCCGCAGTTCCTGTTCCGCGCGCGCTACGTAAGAGCGAGCGCCGCGAATCGCCGCCCGGGCGATGATCCTCGACATCTCCCCCTCCTCTCACGAGTTGGCGCTCTGGGAGATGTTAGGGATCTCGAACCCCTTTGGCAAATCCGTAAGAGGGCAGACCGTATCGCCGTGGGGAAGGGCCTGTCCGGCGTTGCTCGAGTTTAAGTTCCGCGAAGGATATACTCTTCCAAGCGGGAAAAAAGGTCCTTCACCTGAGGAAAGTCGAGCTCGGGCAGGCGCCCTTCCTTGGCGGCCCGGCGGATCTCCGGGGAGAAGGGGACAGCGGCGAGGAGGGGAAGGCCTTCGGGGAGGGCGGCGCGGATAAATGCCTCGTCCGAATCGCCTTCCAACTTGTTCCCCACCGCGTACACCCGCACAAGGCCGATTTCCCCCGCAAGCGCATGGATCCGCGTCGCCGTCTCCAGGCTTCTTCTATCCGGCTCCACCACCACGAGGAGGGCGTCCACCCCCTGGGCGGTGGCCCTCCCCAAGTGTTCGATCCCGGCCTCCAAGTCCACGATAACCGTCTCCCCCGGCCGCAACACCAGATGGCGCAGAAGTGCTCGGAGGAAGGAGTTGGCGGGGCAAGCACACCCTGCTCCCCCGCCCCGGATTCCCCCCAGTACCAGGATCCTGATCCCCCGGTGCTCCACCGCGAACCGATCGGGGATGTCGTCCACGGTAGGATTGAGCTTGATGAACCCCCCTTTTCCGACTCGCTGGTAGATCAACTCCTCTTCCTCCGCTAAGGGACGGATCGGGGCGATGTAACCGAGGGTGGGGGCCAGGGTGGGGTTGGGATCGGCATCCACCGCCAGGACCCGGTAGCCCCGCTCTACGGCAGCCCGGGCGAGCAGTGCCGTCAGGGTGGTCTTCCCCACCCCGCCCTTCCCGGCCAGGGCGAGCTTCAGCCCTCGGCGAGTTTTATCAGCCGCCGACAAAGCAGCCTCCCCAGGATCGCCAGGCCCTCGGTGGGAAGGTAGCGGACCGCGTTGGCGTCGAAGAGGAGGGAGGCTTTTGGGGGGAACTCCTCGTCCCCCTCCCACCACACCACCGCGATTGGGATCAGGGGCAGGGGCCGAAACTCGTACCCCAGGTCCCCGAGGGGGACCGGCTTTCCCCCGGCCCGCTCCGCCGCCTTCCTTAACCCCGCGGAATCCAATCGCCGCACGAGCTCGTCGCCGGTGTAACCCTGGAAGGCACGGAAATAAAAGTGTCCATGTGGAAGCTCTCGGAAACCGAGCCATCGGCCCGCTGGCTCTGCCCCATCGGCGTTCCGCAGGTAATCCAACAGCATGGCCTCTTCCTCGGCGTGGGCGGGCTCGCCGTCGGGCCGGAACACGGCCAGTTCAGGAGTGATGAGATACTTGCTTCCCAAAAACTCGAGCTCGAGGCCATTTTTCCCGAGCCTTCCCCCGCTCAGGTGGGCT
Organism: Candidatus Acetothermia bacterium JdFR-50; assembly: GCA_002010365.1. Classification (GTDB taxonomy): domain Bacteria; phylum Bipolaricaulota; class Bipolaricaulia; order Bipolaricaulales; family Bipolaricaulaceae; genus UBA3571. The sequence goes on from MTNL01000218.1 coordinate 2,079, forward strand.
ATCTCCGCCAAAGGAACCCCCCTCAACGCGGCCCGGGCCGCCTCGATCTTCGGACGGAGCGATTCCCTCCATTCCTTCATTTTTCCACTTTATAATGCTTCCGAACGCATTGGACAACTGAAAGGGGTGATCATGACGGCAAGGGTCATCTCGGGAAGGGAACTGGCGGAACAGATTTGTGGCGAGCTCCGGGAGCGGGTGGAAAGGCTGAAGGAAAAGGGAATTATACCGGGATTGGCTATGGTGCGGGTGGGGGACGATCCCGCCTCCATCTCCTACATGAAGCAGAAGGGGAAGAGCGCCGAGAAGGTAGGGGTGTATTCCGAGACCATCGTGTTCCCCGAGGACACACCCCAGGAGGCCCTCCTCAAGAAGATCGATGAGCTCAACCACGACCCCAAGTTCCACGGGATCCTGGTGCAGCTTCCCCTCCCCCAGCACATCGACCCCCGGACGGTGATAGAGGCCATTGACCCCGCAAAGGATGTGGATTGTTTCCATCCGGTAAACGTGGGGAAGCTCCTCATCGGGGAGCCGTACCTTCTCCCCTGCACCCCCCACGGGGTGTGGCAGATACTGCTCCGCTCCGGCTATTCCCCCGAGGGAAAACATGTGGTGATCTGTGGCCGCAGCAACATCAACGGGAAACCCCTCTTCGCCATCCTGATCCAGAAGAAGGCCGGGGCCAACGCCACCGTGACCGTCTGCCACTCGCGTACCCCGGACCTGGCGCGGTTCACCCGACAGGCCGATATCCTGGTGGTGGCCATCGGGAGGCCCAAGGCCATCACCGCCGACATGGTACGAGAGGGGACGGTGGTGATCGACGTGGGCGTGAACCGCGTTCCTGATCCCACGAAGAAGTCCGGGTTCCGCCTAGTGGGGGATACCGATTTCGACGCGCTGGTGGAAAAGGCGGAGGCCATCACCCCGGTGCCGGGCGGGGTGGGACCGATGACGGTGGCGATGCTGATGTGGAACACCGTCACCGCGGCGGAGTTCCAATCCGGCGCGGCGTAGGGGGACGGGATGCGGCGGGCTTGTGCCCTTCCTCTTTTGGTCCTCGTAATCGGTTGGATCGCGGTGGCGTTTCCCGTCACCGTGGTGGACGACCGGGGCAAGGAGGTCACCGTCACCGAGGAGCCCCGGAGGATCGTGCCCCTTCTCCCCTTCTACGCCGAGATCCTCCTCGATCTCGGGGCTGGCGAGCGGATCGTGGGGATAGCGAAATCGCCCGGGAATCCCCCCGAGTTGCAGGGACTTCCCACAGTGGGTTCCTCCTTCTCCCCCTCCGTGGAGGCCATCGTGGCGCTGGAACCGGACCTGGTGCTGGGGGCCTGGGGAGAGGTGCGGGATAAGCTAGAGGAGTTGGGCATTGCGGTCCTCACCACCGGAGGACCCGGGGGGTATATCCGGGGGATCCCCGATATCATAGCCTCCATCCGTACTGTGGGCGCGGCGGTGGGCCTCGCCGGGAGGGCCGAGGAGCTGGTGGGGGGGATCGCGGTGGAGATCGTGCTCATCGAGGCCGCGGTCCTGGAACTTCCCCGGATGCGGGCGGCCTTCCTCTACATGGCCTCCCCGGACTCCTCCCCCTGGGTGGCCGGCCGGGGTACCGCGGAGAACGAGCTTTTGCTGCGGGCCGGGGGTGAGAACGTCTTCGCCGATCTTCCGGGCTTCCCCCAGGTGAGCCTGGAGGAGCTCATCCTACGCGATCCCCAGGTCATCCTCACCGATCCGGCCCAGGTGGAGAACGTCCGCGGAAGCCGGCTCCTCCAGGGGGTGGACGCGGTGCGGGAAG
>MTNL01000138.1 GCA_002010365.1 Candidatus Acetothermia bacterium JdFR-50
CCGGGGGCCTTGGCATCGGTCTTCCTATACTCCTCGGGCTCGATGGCGCCCTTCCCGTCCAGGGGCTTCCCCAGGGGATCGACGACCCGCCCCAGGAATCTCTCCCCCACCGGGGTCTCCAGGACCCGCCCGGTGCGGCGGACTTGGTCCCCCTCCTTTATGTGCTCGTCCGGCCCCATAAGGGCCACGCCCACCGAGTCCTCCTCGAGGTCCAGCACCAGCCCGTAGATCTCCCCGGGGAACTCCAAAAGCTCCGAGGCCACGGCATGCTCCAGGCCCCACACCCGGGCGATGCCGTCCCCTACTTCCACCACGACCCCCACTTCCTCCATGCGGAGGTCCTGGCCAAAATGCTTTATCTGTTCCTTAAGGATCGCCGCGATCTCGTCTTTTCGCGCTGCCATACCCTCACCCTTTCAGCTCCACCGCCAAGGCCTGAAGTCTTCCCAAAATCGAAAGATCGAACCTTCTCCCCAAGAGCCTCAGCTCCGCGCCGGCGATAAGTTCCGGCGCCTCTTCCACATCCAACATCACCCGCTTCCCCAATGTCCCTTCCAGGGTTTCCTTAAGCCGCGTGCGCTCCTCCTGGGTAAGAGGCATAGCGGTGCGGACGAGGACCGAAACCAAAAGCCCCTCCTTCTCCGCCACCTTAAGAAAGGCCCGCTGGATGAGGGGAAGGTAGTTCAATCGTTTTTTGCGCGCAAGGAGCTTAAGGAAGTTCAGTGTGTAGGGATGGAATCGATCGCCAAAGGCCCGGTCGAAAAACTCCTCCTTCAGCTCCACAGGGACCAATGGATGTTGGAGGAACCGGGCGAATTCTGGCAGAGAATCCCAGAGCGCCCGCAAGAGGGAAAGTTCCTCTCCCACCCGGTCCAGGATCCCCTCCTCCTGGGCCAGGGAATAAAGGGCCTCGGCGTAGCGCTCTGCGACCTCTGGGTCCTTCATTGCAAGAGCCTCCGCTCGATCCCCTGGATCATTTGGGAGAGCAGCGCCTCGTGATCCTCCCGTCGCACCTCTCGGGCCAGAACCCGGGAAGCGGCCAGGACCACGAGGTCCGCGTACTGGCGTTTGAGTTCGGCCAGGATCTCCTCACGCTCCCGTTGGGCTTCAACCCGGGCCTCCTCCAGGATGACCTGGGCCTGGCGGCGGGCCTCCTCCCGGGCCTCCTTGAGGATCCTCTGGGCCTCAGCCTCGGCCCGGGACAGGATCTCCCGAGCCATGCGATTCGCCTCGGAAAGTTCCTCCCGGCGGCGTTGGAAAAGGGCGTTGGCCTCCTCTTCCAACTTCTTCGCCCGCTGGAGCCTCTCCTCCTCCAGGGCGCGGCGGCGTTCGATCCACTCCAGGGTCCGCCGGTAGAGGAGACGCTTGAGGACCCAGACCAAAAGCCCGAAGTTGATGATGGTGAGGATAAGGGTCCAATTCAGGTTTTTTACGATGGTGCCCCAAAAGGTCTCGGCCAACGCCTACCCCCTCACACCACGAAGAGGAGGATGATAGCCACCACCAAGGAGTAAATGCCCGTGGACTCCGTGATGGCCTGGCCGATGATCATAGTCCTCAGCAACGCCCCTTCCATCTCGGGCTGGCGGGCCATACCGTCCAGGGCGTGGGCGGCTGCGAGCCCCTCGCCGATCGCCGGCCCGATGGCCCCCAATCCCATGGCGATACCCGCGGCCAGGTACTTGATCGCTTCCACAAGATGTTCGCCGGAGATGTTCATCTCTCCCCCTTTCTTAAGTCGCCATCAGCCTTATGTACACCGAGGCCAGAAGGGCGAAGACCAGCGCCTGGATGGCCCCGATGAATACCCCAAACCACGCGTTGAGGAAGGTCCCCAGCCCCACCCCGAACGCGAACCCGAACGGCGCCACGAAGGGCATCGCTGCTATCACCTTGGCGGTTAGGCTGAGCACGATGGTGGTGAGGATCGCCCCCCCGAAGATGTTCCCGAAGAGACGGAACCCGTGGGAGAGGGTCCGGCCGAAATCCCCGATCATGTTCATGGGAAGGAGGAAGGGATAGGGCTCGAGGTAACTGCGGAAATGCACCCGGGCCCCCTTGGTCCTGATGGCGTAGTAGTGTGAGAGGACGTAGACCATCAACGCAAGACCCATGGTCACGTTGAGGTTTTGGGTGGGGGACTCGGCCTTGGGAACGATGGAGATCCAGTTGGAAAAGAGCACGTAGAGGAAGAGGGTGGTGATCACGGGAAAGAGCCGCTTGGCGAGCTCGGGGGAAAAGCCCCCAAGGAGCTGTTCGTGGAAGAAATCGAACGCTCCCGTAAGGAAGGCGAGGCGCCGGCTCACCGGGGCCTCGGGATCGCGGGGAACAGCTCGGCGCAACCACAGGGCGATGAGGATCAGGATGAAGGAGACCACGAGGCTCATGGCCACGGTGATGAGGTCGAAGCTCACCACCAATGGCCCCAGCTCCAACTTCAAGATCAGCTTTTGTCCCAAACGTTCGAGCATTTCGTTTCTCTAAAGCCAAAGAGCAAGCGCATTTTAAGTACGATCCCCGGAAGAAGCAAACCCGCGCAGATCCCTAGGGGGGCGAAAGAAAGGGAGATGCCCCAAAAGGCCAGCGCCGCGTAAAGGATAAGGCGGGAGGCGGCCATAAGTCCCGCCGCGATCCCAACCCTAGCCGTTCCCTTGAGGAGGGGGTAGAAAGCCCAAGAGATCGCCCTTCCCAGCGTGATCTCTCCGACCCCCCACAGAAGGCCGAAGCCCCAACGCCACCCCAAAACGGCGCCCAAGATCGAAGCCCCAACGGCGGCGAGGACCGCGGCCTCGGGGAGACCAACGGCCCATAGGGGAAGCTTGTCAGAGAGTACGCATCTGTTGGGCCTTGGCCTCCACAATCTCGTCGACCTTCTCCGTGTATTCCTGGGTGATCTTGTCAAGCTGTTCTCGGAGCCTGCGATGGTCGTCCTCTGGAAGGGCTCCCTCGTCCTTCATGTCATCAAATTTCTCCTTGTACTCCCGGCGGATGTTGCGGAGGGCTACCTTGGCCTCCTCCCCCCGTTTCTTGACGAGCTTCACCAGCTCCTCCCGGCGCTCCTCCGAAAGCCGGGGGACCTTGATGCGGATGACGTTCCCGTCGGACTGGGGGTTGAGGCCCAGGTCCGCCGCAGCGATGGCCTTCTCCATGGCCCCGATCTGGGAGCGGTCGAAGGGGCGCACCACCAAAAGATCCGGATCCGGAGCGGTGATATGGGCGATGTGCTTTAGGGGAGTCGGTGTGCCATAGTAATCGACCTTGACATCCTCCAGAAGGGCAGGATTAGCCCTCCCTGTCTGTACCTTCGCCAGATCTGTCTCCAAAGCAGCGATGGTTTTGTCCATACGTTTCCTACACTCCACAAGGAGTTCGTGTTCCATAACCTCCACCTCCACCGAATGCAGGCTGAATTAAAGTTAAGCACAATCGCTTTGGATGACAACCCGTTTTCCTTTCCTCACGGGAACGTTTTGGCTTCCAGCGGAAGTACTCAGGGAGATACGCTTCGCACCAAATCGACGGAAATTCGCACTTCACCGTCTTCAAGGGGTTCACCACTTAAATCTGGAGGCCACAGGCGAGGCTGGCGAGCATATAAGCCTCCTGCCACGACAGCCCCTGAGTCCGGCTGATCACCCGGGAGGCGGTGGAGCATACCTCCCCATCGCCCATGGCGGCATGGATGTCCCCCAGCGCCAAAAGGGCCTCGGGAAGGAACACCGGGAGGAAGACCCGGGAGCCTCGGGTGATCTCCAAGGTGTCCAGGTTGCCCCCGTGAGGTCCGGGGGAACCGCAGGGCATGACCTCACCTTCGGGGACGGTCCCGATCACCCCGATCATGGCTTGAGGGGAAGGGGG
>MTNL01000037.1 GCA_002010365.1 Candidatus Acetothermia bacterium JdFR-50
CTGTACAAGAGGCTAACGATTCCCCCACCGGGAGACTGAAAAANCTCGGGCGCCCGCCGGAGCGGGCGCCCTCTTTTTTCACCTGGGATCAGGCAGGTACGTCCACGGATATGTTTCGGATCTCCACTTGCAAGTCCGGTCTCACTAAAAGAAGCTCCCCGTTCCTCAAGGGCTGCCAGTTGCTCGCCCTGTCCACCGGCTCGGAGGCTACTACCACCTCCCCTGCGTTGGCCCGGTACCAAAGGGTATAGTAATCCGGGTTTCTGGTATAGCAGCAGAAGGCGTAAAGATGCGCCCCTTCGGTGAGGAGGAAGTTTATCGCGGTGAAATCCCGCACGGTCCGTAACAATTCTCCGAAGCTATGGACCAATCCCTCCGAAGTCCGGGGGTGCCAGACGCGGGCAAGCCAGCGGGCGAGCCTCTGGGAGTCGATTCCCGGACCGGAATCCAGGTGCTCAGCGTCGTGGATGGTACCGTTATGAGCGAGGACGATCCCCTCGGCGATGAAGGGATGGGCTTCCCTTGCGGTAGTACGTCCGCGGTACATCGGGGAAGCTTTGCGTACGTGGCCAATGGCCAGGGTGGTGATTACTTGGAGCTGATTGGGAAAGGAGTCCGGGGTCCGGGCAAGGTCCTCTTGCCCATAGCGGCGGCGCTCCATCCTCCCCGCTTCGCTTTTCCACGTGTAGCCGAAGCCGTGCCGATGGGGTGAGTTCTTCCCCTGAAGGCTCATGCGGAGGAGGCTGTTGGGAGCTTCTATGAAGAGCTTGCGCAGAGGGATCTCTTCCTTGCTCATGAACGCCAACATCCGGCACATGGCAACGCAGTTTACCGCGGGCCGGGCCTTTGACCCAACCGATTACCCATGTCGCGCCCCGGGGCCAAAGCCGGTAAAGTCTGGGCCAAAGGAGGTAACAGGTGAGAAAGTTTTTCGTCGGTGTTTTTATGTTGAGCCTTGGGTTCGTCTTTTTCCTTCCGGGAAAGGCGATAGGCGGGGACGTCACGGATATCTTCGATGTTCTCCTCTTTCCCCCGGGGGTGGCCGCGGTCTACCCCGGTGAGCTCGCTCCGGGTTGGCCCGAGAACGTTCCGCTTCCCTCCGGTGCCCAGCTCGCCGGTTCCTTAAAGCTCAAGGACGAATCGCTGGTGGCGGCGTTCACCGTGGCCTCGACCATCGGCGATGTGGCGAGTCCCTATCTGAGTGCCCTCCAAACTGAGTCCTGGATCTTGATCGGGGAGGATGTGGGGGAGGACGAGGAGTATCACAGCTATACCCTCCAGCGGGAGGATGTCGATCTCCTCGCCCTCGTCCTCTACGACAACGAGGGAACAACGTACGGCACCATTTATTACGGCGAGAGAGACCTGGCCGATCTGCGTGCGGTCATCGAGTTGATCGCTGATATGTTCTCCTCGCTGGCCGATGTAAGGGTATTGCCCGAGTTCTCCTTTGTGGACGCCGAGGTAGTGGACGAGGCCATCTCTCCGATGTCTCTCTTCATGGATGAAGAGACCTACCAGGCGAAGGTGAAGGCCGAGATCGAAGCGGTGGAACTCAAAGCAACCCTCGAAACGCAGCTTACCGACGCGGGGTGGAGGGCCGTGGACAGCGGCATCTCCGGGCCTACGGTCTGGGGAAGGTACGAGCTGGAGTCAAACGACGGGACCTGGCGGGCCGTGCTTTTGGTGTTCACGGGCGAGCCCATGGGGACATTCTTCGTCTCCGTACACGCCTACAAGATCCAGTAGCGGGTGGCGCTTCGGCCTCCCTGAGGAAGGGACCATCTCGCCACGCCGGGGGCGGTCATCTCAGCGATCACCTCCGGCGTTTTTTTGTAACGGCCTCGCCATAGGTCCTCACGGTGAGGGCTCGATCTCAAGGAAGACGCGGGCACCACCCCGGCGGAGAAGAGCTCCGACAGCAATACGAGCGCTGTATGCACCTTCTCCAACGCCGCCTTGGCCTTCCCATGGGCCGTGATGACGACCTCATGGTTTTGGTACAATTCCCGTTCCCACTCGAGGACGGCATCCCTTAGGGCCGAGAAGTTGTACTCCGCCGCCCAAGCGGCATCCAGGCACTCGGTCCCCGCGGTCAGCGCCTCGAGGAGCGCCTGCATTGCCTCCTCGAGGCGCTGCGCCTCCACCGCACGGGTTGCCGCGGCCGCCGACTCCTTGACCTTGCCCAGCGCCTCCTGCGCCCGCGTCGCCTCCACCCGCGCCCGAGAGAAAGGCGGCGGGTATACCGCCCATGTCATTCGGGTCACGATGGACTGTACCAGCGTCCGCATCTCTTCCACGGCCTGGACGGCCTCTTGAACCGCTCGCTGAATCGTGGACAGGGATTCGCCCAACATCTTTCCCACGGTGGATGCCAAAGGCACAAGCGCTTCCAACGCTGGATCTTCCTTCGTGCCTTGAATAATCGTCTCGATCATGGCCTGGACGTGAGCTGTCATCTTCGTCACCTGCTTTGCCATGTTCCTAATTTCTCCCAACGAGTTCTCGGCTGTCTCGAGTCGCGTTTGGGTGAGGTAGAGAAATTCCTCGAGCAATGCCGCCTCGCCTTGGCCGGCCAAGCTCGCCCGCTCGGCCGCCGTCGTGGCCGAGGTCACCAGGTCGTGGGACATCGTCTGTATGAGCTCCATCGAGGCGGGATCACATGCGAAGGCAAAAATCGACGCGAACACCACGAGCCCCGTGCTTATCGCCCACTGAATTGCCTTCAAGGACCACACCCCCTTGACCGAAAAATTCGCGAAATAAACGATAATAGGGCGGACGCCACCCAAAAGACAACGGGCACCATGAGGGTAGTCGGAATTTCGACGTCCTACGGATTATTCCCGTGCCTCAATGAGGGAAAAGACCCGCTCGGGTAGGGCCGGGTACTCGCGCAGCCGCGCGCCCGTGGCGTGGGAGATGGCGTTCGCCACCGCGGCGTGGGACGCCATGAGGGGCACCTCTCCAATCCCCTTGGCCCCGTAGGGGCCGCCGGGGTAGGGGGCCTCCACGAAGTCGATCACCAGCTCCTCCGGCATATCCAGGGCGGTGGGGATGCGGTAGGTCATCAGGGACCCCTCGATCTCCCCCTCCCGGGAGGGGAGGTACTCCATCAGGGCGTAGCCGATCCCCTGGGCCACTCCGCCCGCTACCTGCCCCCGGGCCAGAGCGGGGTTCACGATCTTCCCCGAGTCGTGGACGGCCCAGAACCGACGCACCCGCGCCTCCCCGGTGAGGAGGTCCACCTCCACCTCGGCAATGTGGCAGGCGTAGGCGTAGACGAAGTAGGCCTTGCCGAGTCCGGTCTCGGGGTCCCAGTCCACCGGCGCCCCTTCCGCCCATCCGGTGGCGCCCATGTCCCAGTTGTGGACCCACATCCACTGTGTCACCTCGGAGAGGGGCACGGCCTTGTTGGGCTCTCCCGCGGGCCACGCCCGCGAATCCCGGATTTCCACCCCTTCGGCCTTGAGGAATTCCCGGGCCGCTTTTTCGATCCGGGCCCGGAGCTTCCGCGCGGCGTCCAGCACCGCCGCCCCCGCCACGGTGGTGGTGCGGGAGGCCACCGTGGGGCCGGAGTCGGGGACGCGGGAGGTGTCCACCGGCGCGAGCTGCACGTCCTCCAGCCTCACCCCGAGGGCCTCGGCAGCGATCTGGGCCAACACCGTCACCGCCCCTTGGCCCATCTCGGTGTTCCCTACCGCCACCGTGACCGAGCCGTCGGCTTCCACCTTGACGTAGGCCCCGGCCTTGTCGAGGAGGGGTGCCTTGGCCCCCATCCCCACCCCGTACATCACGGTGGAAACCCCGACCCCCCGCCGCCTGAAGGG
>MTNL01000062.1 GCA_002010365.1 Candidatus Acetothermia bacterium JdFR-50
GCTTTCAGGGGGTCGGGATGGTCGCGGTCCTTAAGTGCATGGAGTGTGGGGCTGAGTATTCGTTGGAGGAAACACGGTTCCGATGTGATTGCGGAGGGCTCTTGGACGTATCCCATGACCTCGGTGCCCTGAAGGTCTCCCGGGAGCTCTTCGACGGGAGGATGTGTCCACGGGGGCCGGAGGCGTGGCGCCGGAGCGGGGTATGGCGTTTCCGGGAGCTGGTCTTGCCGGTGGAGGGAGACCTCATCATCTCCCGCCCCGAAGGCAATACGCCCCTTTATCGTAGCCCCACCGTTTCCCGTTGGGTGGGCCTGAAGGAGTTCATGCTGAAACACGAGGGCGAGAACCCCACCGGTTCGTTCAAGGACCGGGGGATGACGGTGGGCGTGACGTGGGTCCGGGCCATCGGCGCTCGGGCGGTGGCCTGTGCCTCCACCGGGAACACCGCCGCTTCCATGGCCGCCTACGCGGCCCTGGCGGGCATCACGGCGGTGGTGTTCGTCCCCAAGGGGAAGATAGCTTTGGGAAAACTCGCCCAGGCCTTGGCCTACGGCGCCCTCACCCTGGAGGTGGAGGGGGACTTCGATGCCGCCATGGCGCTGGTGCAGGAAAGCTGTTCTGAACTTGGGATATACCTCCTCAACTCCCTGAATCCCTTCCGCATCGAGGGGCAGAAGACCATCGTGTTCGAGATCGTCCAGGAGTACGATTGGGATCCCCCGGATTGGATCGTGTTTCCCGCCGGCAACCTGGGGAATACCGCCGCCTTCGGGAAGGCTTTGTGGGAACTCAAGCAACTTGGGCTGATCGACCGACTTCCCAGACTGGCGGCGGTGCAAGCTGCCGGCGCTAACCCCCTTTATCGCAGCTTCCAATGGGGTTTTTCTTCCATGAAACCGGTGCAGGCCGAGACGGTGGCCACGGCGATCCGTATCGGCAACCCGGTGAGCTTCCCCCGGGCGGTACGGTCGCTGCGTTGGACCGAGGGGGTGGTGGTGGAGGTGACCGACCAGGAGATCATGGACGCGAAGGCGATGGTGGACGCCGCGGGCATCGGGTGCGAGCCCGCTTCGGCCGCCGCGGTGGCCGGAACCAAAAAGCTCGTATCCGAGGGCATGATCCGGCGGGACGAGCGTGTGGTAGCGGTGCTCACCGGGAACCTCCTCAAAGACCCCGAGTCCACCCTCTCCTATCACACCGGAAATCTCCCGGGAATCGTGCCCCGGTTCGGAAACCGTCCCCGGCGGATCGCGCCGACCCTCGAGGCGGTGGCGGGGGCGTTGAAGGAGGTCGGGCGATGATCGTGATGAAGTTCGGCGGGAGTTCGGTGGGGGATGGAGAGAGGATTCGGAACGTCGCGGGGATCGTGGGTTCCTTCGCCGAGCGGGAGGGGACGCCGGCGGTGGTGGTCTCGGCCATGCAGGGTGTGACCGATTCCCTGATCCTGGCCGCCGAGGCCGCCTCCAAGCGGGAGAACGGGACCCTCCACCGCACCATCGCCGAGCTGTACGCCCGCCACGAGGAAGCGGCCGCGGAGGTGGCCCCTGAATCGGAGCGGGAAGCCCTGCTGGGGGAGGTACACGCCCTTATCCGGGATTTCGAGAACCTCTGTGCCGCTATCGGGGTACTGGGTGAGCTCACTCCCCGGGGCCTGGACGCGGTGGCCTCCTTCGGGGAGAGGCTCTCGGCACGGCTTTTGGCCGCGGCCCTGCGGCGCGCAAGTTACGCCGCCCACGCCCTGGAAGCCAGCGATTTCATCGTCACCGATGCCTGTCACGGCGCGGCTTCACCCCAATGGGAGCCGACGCGGGAGCGCACCCGGGCAGCGGTGCTCCCCCTTCTGGCGGAGGGGACGATCCCGGTGATCACCGGTTTCATCGGCGCCAGCCCCGAGGGGGTGGTGACCACCCTGGGTCGGGGCGGGAGCGATTTCTCCGCCTCCATCGTGGCCAGTTGCCTCGATGCCGATGAGATCTGGATCTGGACCGATGTGGACGGGGTAATGACCGCCGATCCCCGGATCGTCCCCGAGGCGCGTACCCTCCCCGAGATCTCCTACGCCGAAGCCGCGGAGCTCTCTTACTTCGGGGCCCGGGTGATCCACCCCAAGACCGTCCTTCCCGCGGTGGAGCGGGGAATCCCCATCCGCATCAAGAACACCTTCAATCCCGAAGGCCCTTCCACCGTCATCACTTCCTCACCCCGGGAGGACGGCTCCACCGTCAAGGCCATCACCGCCATCAAGGGCCTGAGCCTGGTGACGGTGGAGGGGCGAGGGATGATCGGGGTCCCCGGGATCGCGGCCAGGGTCTTCTCCGCCGTGGCCCAGGAGGGGATCAGCGTCCTCATGATCTCCCAGTCGTCCTCGGAGCAAAACATCTGCTTCGCCATCAAAAGCGAGGAAGCGGACCGGGCCATCGCCGCCCTGAACGAGGCCTTCGCCCGAGAGCTTGCGGCACGGAACGTGGATCGAATCTGGGCCGAGGAAGGGGTGGCCATCGTGGCCGTAGTAGGGAAGGGGATGCGTCGCACCCCAGGGATCGCGGCCAAGCTCTTCGGGGCCTTGGGCAAGGCGGGGATCAACGTGATCTCCATCGCCCAGGGGGCCTCGGAACACAACATCTCCTTGGTGGTTTCCGAAACTCAGGTGGAGGAGGCGGTGCGGGCCATCCACCGGGAGTTCGATCTGGGGAGGGGAAGTTGAGGGAACGGATACCCGTGGCGGTGCTCGGGGCAACGGGGATGGTGGGCCAGTGGTTCGTGCGGCTGCTCTCCCGCCATCCGTGGTTCGAGCTGGTGGCCGTGGCGGCCTCGGAACGCTCGGCGGGGAAGCCTTACGGCAAGGCGGTGCGCTGGATCTTTCCCGAGGAGGTTCCCGAAGGAGTACGGGAACTCCCCGTGGTCCCCCCGGAGCCCGGGATCCCCGGGAAGATCGTCTTCTCCGCCCTCCCAGCGGCGGTGGCGGGACAGGTGGAGGAAGGGTTCGCCCGGGCCGGTTACGTCGTTTCCTCAAACGCCCGCAGCCACCGCTATGACCCGGATGTGCCGCTCCTCGTGGCGGAGGTTAACCCCGACCACCTGGAGCTGATCGAGCTCCAGCGGCGGAACCGGGGGTGGAAGGGGTTTATCGTCACCGGGGGGAACTGCTCCACCGTCCAACTCGTTTTGGCCCTGGAGCCCCTCAGGCGCCGGTTCGGGGTGGAGGCGGTGGTGGTGACCACCATGCAGGCCCTCTCGGGGGCCGGCTTCTCCGGCGTCCCGGGAAACGCCATCCTGGATAACGTCCTCCCCCATATCCCCGGAGAGGAGGAGAAGATGGCCCGGGAACCGAAAAAGATGTGGGGGAAGCTCACCCCCGAGGGGATCGAGGAAACAGGGGTGCGCATCTCGGCCCACTGCCATCGGGTGGCCACGCGGGATGGCCACCTGGAGGCGGTGTCGGTGAAGTTGTCCCGGCCCGCGGCCCGGGAGGAGATCGTGGAGGCGCTGGAGAACTTCCGGGGGCTTCCCCAGGAACTGGGCCTTCCCAGCGCCCCGAAGCAGCCGATCGTCGTGCGCTCCGAGCCCGACCGCCCCCAGCCCCGGCTCGACCGGGAGGTCGGCGGGGGGATGAGCGTGGTGGTGGGAAGGATCCGCCCCTGCCCCGTGCTGGACTGGCGTATGGAGGTGTTGGGACACAACACCGTCCGGGGCGCCGCGGGCGGGGCGATCCTCAACGCCGAGCTCGTTGTGGCGAAGGGGCTGGTGTGATGGGATACTGTCGCGGGTGCATCGCTGACCTGCTCGGCGATTCCGTGGTCTACCGGAACCTCCGGCC
>MTNL01000093.1 GCA_002010365.1 Candidatus Acetothermia bacterium JdFR-50
CTCAGGGGCCTCGCCGATGGCGGCCAACTTCCCCTGGATCTCGCCCAGTTCCCGCTCGTAGCGGGCCACCATCCCCCGGGCCCGCTCCAGGGCGCGGTAAACATCCTTCCGCCGCTCCCTGAGCGCGGAGATCTCCCCCTCCTTCTTGGATCGGCTCTTCTTGCGCTGGGCCTGGCGGAGGCTGGCCCGGTGGAGCTCCTCCTCGGCGGCCTGGGCCTCCCGGCGGAGGCGGGCGATTTCACCCTGGAGCCGGGAGAGCTCCTCCCGGAGGCGCTCGATTTGGACCTTCCGGCCCGAGAGATCCGGGCCCTGATGAATGCGCGTACGGCGGATCCCCCCGGTGATGGCCCCGCCCCGCTCCAGGAGATCCCCTTCCATGCTCACCGCCCGAACCCCCAGCACGTCCCGTAATACCTCCAGCGACTCCACCACCACCGTGTCCGCGAGGACGTACTGGAACGCGGGGCGTACCGCATCGTCGCAGCTCAGAAGATCCACCAAAAGACCCAAGACCCCTTCCCGCCCCAGGAGCTCCTTCGCCTTGGAGGAGACGGGGGGCGGTAGGAGCTTGTCCAGGGGGAGGAACCGGGCCCGGCCGATTTCGTTTTCCTTCAGATACCGCACGCACTCAAGGGCCACGTCCCTGGTGGTGACCACGATGTCGTGGGCATGTCCCCCGAGGGCCGCCTCCAGGGCCACCTGAAGCCCGGGATCCACCTCCCCCAGCTCCCCCAGCACCCCGATAACCCCGTCCCAGCCCAGGGAGAGGATCTCCTGCACCGCCTCCGGCACGCGGCGTGTCGGAGGGGATAGGCGTTTTATCTCCTCCAGGGCCTCCACCAGGGAACGGATCTCGCGTTCCTTCGCCTTTGCCTCCGCCTCCTTGGCAGCCAGCTCCCCCCGCAGTCGCTCCACCCGCTGTACGAGCCGCAGGACTTCCCCTTCGCTCCCGCCCTCGTCGGCAGCTTCTTTCCGTTCCTTGAGTTCCCACTCTAGGGCCTCGATCTTGCGGTCCAGCTCCTCCACTTCCCTCGCGAGCCTCTCGGCCTCCCGCTTGTGGCGGCGGAGCTCCTCCCGGGCCCTCGCCTCCGCCTCCTTTAGCTCCTTGAACCGCAGGTACTTGAGGGTGGCGATAACCCGCTCCCGCTCGGCCTCGAGCTCCCGGTATTTGAGGGCCGCCTCCCGTTCCCGGTGGAGGGCCACCAGGTGCCGGCGCCGCTCGGCGAGCAGGATCCGGGAGGCGTTCAACCGCTCCTTGACTTGGGCCAACTCGGTGATGGCCTTAGCCTTGCGCTCCTCGTAGGCCGCGATCCCCGCCACCTCCTCGATGAGCTCCCGGCGCCGGCGGGGGGAGCGCTCCAGGACCTCGGTGACCATCCCCTGCTCCACGATGTAATAGCCTCCTGGCTCTATTCCCCCCAGGGAGAGCAAACGCTCCACCTGTCCCGCGGGGACTACCTTCCCCATGATGCGGTAGGTGGAGGAGGAGGCGGTGATGCGTCGGGAGAGCACCACCTCGTCAGCATGTGCGGGGAGGAGCTCGTCGAAGGCGCCGGAGGAATTGTCGAGTACCAAGGAGACCTCGGCCTCGGGGACCGTCTCCCCCTTGGGGCCGGTGTAGAGGAGGTGCTCGATCTTTCCCGCCCGCAGGGCCCGAGAACGGTACCCCATCACGAAGGTGATGGCATCCAGGATATTTGACTTCCCGGTCCCGTTCTCCCCTACGATAGCGGTGAAACCGGGAAAAAACGGGATGGAGACTCGTTTCCTGAAGGATTTAAACCCCTTGATAGTGAGGTTCTTAATGTAGGTTCTCATATCTTCTCGAAGGGCGCGGGCCGTGTCATTCCCACGGGCATCGGGGACCCCCCTGGATCCGATCCTGGAGCCCGAAAAGGGGCAAGGGGGCAAGCCACCCCCTTGTCATCGAGCGTGACGGTTCGTTCGAGGTTTTCAAGCCTTTTCATAAGGCGCCTCCAGCGGATGTGTGATGACTATAACATTTGGATCGCGGGACAGCAAAACGGGGAGGGAAAAGTCCTCCCTCCCCGTCCCGTTTGACGTCAGCCTCCCACACCGCCGCCGAGGAACATATACGCCAGGGCTCCCAAGGCGACGAGAAGGGCCAGGATCGCCATCCCCTGGGCACCGCTCACGGCTCCCTGGAGCTCCTCCAACTTGGTCTGGGTGTCGGCCTGGAAGGACTCGAATTCGGCCTTGGAGACGAACCCATCCCCCATGGACGCAATCCGGGCCTCCAGAGAGCCCACCCGGGCCGAGAGATCGGCGAGGGAAGCCTCAAACCCCTCGATCTTGGCCCGGTTGTTCTCGATCTTGGCCTGGAGGGCCTGTACCGCCTGCTCCAGGGCTAGGACCCGCCGCTGCAGGTGCCCAAGGTCCTGGTCTTCAAGGCGTTTTATGCGCTTCTCGTGATCGGCCACCTGGGCGGAGAGCTGTGCGAGAACTGCCTTGACTTCCTTCTCCAGCTGGGCGGAAAGTTCCGCGATCTTGGCAGAATGGGTGGACAAGGCGTCGGCGAGGCTCTTCATGGTCTCCTCCACCGAGGCCACCCGGTCCGAGAGGCCGGGGACCTGGTCGCAGACCATCTTCAGCTGGATGAGCTTGGCCTCAGCATCCTTGAGCTGGACCGCCAAAGCCTGGTACTTGGCGTTGAGCTCTTCGTCCTCGGCGTTGAGGGCAGCGATGGCGCCCTTGAGTTCCGCGATGAAGGCCGAGAAGAACTCCACCACCTCGCCGAAGGCAGATTCCATGACGGTGATTTCTTCCTCGGCCGCCGGGAGGCTCGCCCCCGCGGGCTCCTCCTCTTGGGCGAGGACGAGGAGCCCGGCGAACGCCCCCACCAGGGCCAACATGAGGATTCTCTTCATATCCACAACCCCCTCCTTTCACACGAGCATCGACCACAGCCTACGAAGAAGGCCAGATGGGAACACGGGAAGATGGGTTGTAGGTGAGGTCGGTTTGTCGCCCCCTTCACGGACAGATGTCCTTAAATTCCCACACCGAAAGGAACCGCTCCGCTTCGCCCCTTCGTTTATGCCCCAAGCCCCCCTTCCACGCCTCCGGAAGAGTTGCGGGGGCGGAAAAGAGGCGATAAATTGGGGGTCCTTTCGTGCAAGGCCACAACACGGGAAGGAGGGGGTAAATGACGGCTCTGATTGTGGTAAGTGGTTTGATTTCGCTTATTGCTCTGGGAAGCGCGGCCTACTACAACGCCTATGTGGCCCGCCAGCCTCGCGGTACCGACAGAATGAAGGAAATCCAGACCTATATCCGCGAGGGCGCCATGACCTTCATGGTCGAAGAGGCCAAACACATGACCATCGCCATCGTGGTCATCGGGATCATCCTCTGGATCCTCTTCTACTGGGAGGTGGCGATCTCCTTCTGGATCGGGGCCTTCTTCTCCATGGCCGCGGGCTTCATCGGGATGAACGCAGCCACCCTGTCCAACGCCCCGACCACGGAGGCGGCGCGGAAGTCCCTCAAGGACGCACTCCGGGTCTCCTTCTCCGGGGGAAGCGTCATGGGCTTGGCGGTGGCGGGCCTCGCTTTGGGAGGGCTCCTCATCGTCCTTGCCCTCTTCCGTCGGGAGTTCGACCCGGCGAACCTCGCCATCCACACCAAGTATCTCTTCGGCATCAAAGCCGCGGGGGTGAACTTCATCAAGGGAGCGCTGATCGTCTCCGCCTATTCCGCAGGGGCATCCCTCGTGGCCCTCTTCGACCGTGTGGGAGGCGGGATCTACACTAAGGCCGCCGACATGGCGGCGGACATCGTGGGGAAAG
>MTNL01000105.1 GCA_002010365.1 Candidatus Acetothermia bacterium JdFR-50
GTATTTAGCACCCCTGCTTTCCGCCTCCTCTCCCACCGCCCCCACGAACACCACTCCCATATCCCCCAGGGATTTCCGGGCGCGGCGGAGGGCGGCCACAAACGCGGCCAGGGAGGCCTTGGCGTCCACCGCCCCCCTCCCGTGGAGCCTCCCCCCTTCCTCCCGCACCGGGATGAACCCGGACACGGTATCGATGTGGCCAAGGAAGAGCAACTCGGGACGCAGGATGCCGCCTTGCTCGGGGACATCTCCGTGGATTGCGATGACGTTCCCCACGGGGTCGATCTCCACATCCAGTTCCAAACGCCGGAGCCTCGCCGCCAGGAATCCGGCGAGCTCCCCCTCCCCGCCGGAGGGGCTGTAGATGGAAAGGAGCTCCGCCAGGAACTCCACAGCCTCCCGATCCCTCACGGCAACACCTCTTTCACCGCTTCCACCACCGTGTCCAGCTCACCTTTGGTGATCACGAGCGGCGGCAGGAAGCGGATCACGGTGGCCCCTCCTGGCAGGGTGAGCACCCCCCGTTCCGCCAGGGCCTCGATATAGGGCCTGACGCTCCGTTTGAGCTCTATGCCCACCATGAGGCCTAGACCCCTGACCTCCCGGATGAGGGAGGAGGACACTCCCTTAAGCTTTTCCAGGAAATACGCTCCTAGCTCCGCTGCTCGCTCGGGAAGCCGTTCTTCCACTATGTATCCGATGGCGGCCAGGGCCGCAGCGCAGACCAGGGGGCTTCCTCCGAAGGTGGAGCCGTGTAACCTGTGGGGCATTTTCCCCAGACGGCGATGGATCAGCACCGCCCCCATGGGCACCCCGCCCGCGATGCCCTTGGCGACACAGATGAGGTCCGGCTCGAGGCCGTAATGTTCACAGGCGAATATCCTCCCCGTGCGCCCGAAGCCCGTCTGGACCTCGTCCACGATGAAGAGGGCCCCGCGTTCGTGGCAGAGGGCCTCCACGCCCCGCAGGTATTCCCCCTTCCCGGGGATCACCCCGCTCTCCCCTTGTACCACCTCCAGGATCACCCCCGCGATGCCCCCCGCCGCCAGGACCTCTTCCATGGCTTCCAGGTTGTTGTAGGGCACAAATTTGACCCCGGGGATCAGGGGCTCGAACGGCTCCCGATATTCCTTCCGCCAGGTGCAGGAGAGGGCCCCGAGGGTCCGGCCGTGGAAGCCCCGCATGGCGGCTACGAACCCCTTCTTCCCCGTGAAGAGCCGGGCCATCTTCAGAGCCGCCTCCACCGCCTCCGCCCCGGAGTTGCAGAGGAAGGCCCGAGCGTAGTCCCCCGGGGCGATCCCCACCAACACCTCTAAAAGCTCCGCACGCACGTCGTTGCAGTAGCCGTTGGGACAGACAAGCAGGCGCCGGGCCTGTCGGGCGATGGCCTCGGCCACCCTAGGGTTGGCGTGGCCCACGATGGCCACCCCGTGGCCGCCGATACAGTCGATGTATTCCCTCCCCTCGGCGTCCCAGACCCGAGCCCCTTGGCCACGCACAAGCGCCACGGGCCGCTTGGCGTAGAAACCGCTCTCGTACGCTGCCTCCTTCCGGCATATCTCCCGCATCATCCACCTTTCTCGTGTCCCCGTGTGGGGCGCACGAATCCGAGTCCCCCGTGCTTGAGGATGTAGGGAACGACCCCTCCCTCCCCGAGGACGGCCCGGAGCCAGGGAGGGAGGGGATTGAAATCGCGCTCGAACCCCCGGGTGAGGTTCCGGGCCTTTCCCCACTCCAGGTCTATCTCCAGCTCGTCGCCGGCCTCGATGCCCTCGGTATCGCAGATCACGAGGGGAAGCCCCACGTTGATGGCGTTGCGGAAGAAGATCCGCGCGAAGGACTCCGCCACTACCGCCCCGATCCCCCGCTCCAGGAGCACCAAAGGTGCATACTCCCGCGACGACCCCTGGCCGAAGTTCTTCCCGGCCACGATGAGATCCCCGGGACGGGCACTCCGGGCGAAGTCGGGGTCAGCATCCTCCATGGCGTGCCGGGCCAGAGCTCTAATGTCGTCCCGTAGGTGGTAATACCTCCCCGGGATGATGTGATCGGTTGTTATGCCATCCCCAAACCGCCAGGCCCTGCCGCGGATCACTCCTCGCATCCTTCCCCCTTTCCCCGCAAGAACTCCCGGGGGTCCGTGATCTCTCCCGTCACCGCGGAGGCGGCGGCGGTGGCCGGGGAGGCCAGGTATATCTCGGCCTCGGGGTTCCCCATCCGGCCCGGGAAGTTGCGGTTCTGGGTGGAGAGGCAACGCTCGCCCTCTCCCAGAACCCCCAAGTGCACCCCCACGCAGGGGCCGCATCCCGGGGGAAGCACCGCGCCCCCGGCCCGGACGAAGATCTCCAACAGCCCCTCCCGGGCAGCCCGGAGGTACACCTCCCGCGACGCCGGTGCCACCAGGAGCCTCACCCCCGGGTGCACCTTCCTTCCTGCCAAGATCCGGGCGGCGAGCCGGAGGTCGAAAAGCCTTCCGTTGGTGCAGGTCCCGATAAGCACCTGATCCACTCGGATGCCCTCCGCTTCCTCCACCGACCGGATGCGGTCCACGGACGGGGGGAAGGCCACCTGGGGCGGGAGGTCAGATACGTCCACTTCCAGGCGGCGCTCGTATTCGGCGTCAGAGTCAGGAGCCAGGGGGAAGAAGACCGCCTCCCGGCCCATCTCCGTAAGGAACGACCAGGTCATCCCATCGGAGGCGCAAAGTCCCGTTTTGGCCCCTGCCTCCACGGCCATGTTGCACAGGGTCATCCGCCCGTCCATATCCATGGCCTCCACCGCCGGGCCGCCGAACTCCAGGGCCTTATATGTGGCTCCGTCGTCTCCCAAGAGGCCGATGAGGCGCATGACCACGTCCTTGGGGGTAACCCCCGGGGGGAGGCCATCGCTATCCTTTCCCCCTCCCCGTATATCGATGCGGATGGTCTCGGGGACCCGGAACCAGTTCTCCCCCAGGGCCATGGTCACGGCCACGTCGGTGGATCCCATCCCGATGGCGAAGGCCCCCAGGGCCCCGGCGGTGCAGGTATGGGAGTCGGCGCCCACTATCACCTGCCCCGGCGCGGCCCAGCGCTCCGCCATTACCTGGTGACAGATACCGGTTCCCACCTCATGCAGGTGGACACGGTATCGGGCAGCGAAGGCCCGCAACGCCCGCTGGACGTCCGCCAACTCGCGGCGCGGCGCCGGGGCGGCGTGGTCGAAGAAGAGGAGCACTGGAACAGAGGGCTCCCTTTTCCCCAAGGCCCTGAATCGCTCCACAGCCAGAGGGGCGGTTCCCTCGTGGGCCAACACGAGGTCCACCGGCACCACTACCAGGTCCCCCGCCTCCACGGTCCTTCCGAGGCGGAGGGAGAGGATCTTCTCCGCCAAGGTCTGGCCTGCCATTATCCCTCCCCCCGCGGGCCCCGGTGTCCCTGACCAACCGCCGGGGAACCCGCGGCCCACCGCCGCAGCACCGCGTCCACGTCGTCCAGGGAGAGGGGCTTCTCGTCGGCGAGGGCCTTTATATGTTTGGTCACCTCTTCCAGCTCCCCCTCGCTTAGCCTGATCCCCAGCTGTTCGGCCCGCCAGCGGAGGGCGTTCTTGCCGGTGAGCCGGTGGGCGATGGAGATGTAGCGGGAGAGGCCGAAGTCCTCGGGCCGTAGGACCTCGTAGGTGCTGGGATCGTTAAGGATGGCCTTGGCGTGGATCCCCGCCTTGTGGGTAAAGGCGGTGATCCCGGTTATGTAGTTGTTGAAGGGGATATCCACCCCCACCATCTCCGCCACCATGGCGTCCAGCCGGGGGAG
>MTNL01000044.1 GCA_002010365.1 Candidatus Acetothermia bacterium JdFR-50
GGCCGAACGGATGGGTAGGGTGTCCCCTTCCGCCACCATGGAGATGCGGCGGAGGGCAGAGGAATTGAAGAGGCAAGGGAACGATGTCATCGACCTCGGCCCTGGGGAGCCGGACTTCGAGACCCCGGAGCCGGTGAAGCGGGCCGGGATCGCCGCCATCGAGGAAGGTTTCACCCGGTACACCCCGGCGGCGGGGATCCCGGATCTCCGGGCCGCCATCGCCGCCCGTTATCGTCGGGATCACGGGGCGGACTACTCCCCGGAGGAGGTGTTGGTGGCCGCCGGGGCCAAGCAGGCCCTGTTCGCCCTGGCCCTGGCCCTGTTCGGGGAGGGGGACGAGGTGCTAATCCCGGTGCCCTATTGGGTGACGTACCCCGAGGTGGTGCGGTTATGCGGGGCCGAACCGGTGTTCGTCCCCACCGATCCCGCCGACCGGTTCCACCTGCGACCCGAGGCGGTAGCGGAGCGGATCTCGCCCCGCACCAAGGCCCTCATCGTAAACTCCCCGTGCAACCCCACCGGGGCCATCCTCTCCCCGGGGGAGTTGGAAGCCCTGGTGCGGATAGCGGAGGAGCGCGACTTCTACGTGATCTTCGACGAGGCGTACGAGGCCATCGCCTTCGAGCGTGGCCCCACCTCGGCGGCGTCCCTGCGGGGGGACGGGGTGATCGTGATAGGTTCTCTCTCCAAGAGCCACGCCATGCCGGGGTGGCGCATCGGCTGGGCCTTGGGGCCCCGGGAGGTCATCCGGGCCGCCCTGGCGGTCCAGTCCCACTCCATCACCCATCCCTCTTCCATCTCCCAACGGGCCGCCCTGGCGGCCGTGGAGGGCCCCTGGGACGGGGTGCGGGAGATGGTGGGGGAGTTCCGCCGGAGGAGGGACCTAATGGCGGATGCCCTGGCGGAGATCCCGGGGGTGGAATGTCCGCTCCCCGAGGGCGCTTTTTACCTCTTCCCCGACTTCTCGGCGTACCTGAAAGGGGATTCCGCCGCGTTGGCGCGGTTGCTCCTGGAGGAAGCCCACGTGGCGGTGGTCCCCGGGGAGGCCTTCGGCTGGCCCGGGAGGATCAGGATCTCCCTTACCCAACCCGAAGAAAGGCTCCGAGAGGCCGCGGCGAGGATCGCCCGGGCCCTGCGGGATCTGAAGAACTAGCGCCGGCCTATTCCCACTCGATGGTGGCCGGGGGCTTGCTGGTCACGTCGTAGACCACCCGTCCCACCTCCGGCACCCAGCGGGTGATACACCGGGCCACCCGATCCAGGAACTCCTGAGGCAGCCGGGCCCAGTCGGCGGTCATCCCGTCCACGCTGGTCACCGCCCGCAGCGCCACCACGTACCCGTACCGGCGGGCATCCCCCACCACCCCCACGCTGCGTACAGGAAGCAGCACACAGAAGGCCTGCCACACCTCGTGGTAGAGTCCCGATTCCTTCAGGGCGTCGATGAAGATAGCGTCGGCCCTCCGCAGCACCCGCAGCCCCTCGGCCGTCACCTCCCCCAGGACCCGAACCGCCAACCCCGGCCCGGGGAAGGGATGCCGCAGGCGGATCCCGTCGGGGAGGCCAAGCAGCCGGGCGATCTCCCGCACCTCATCTTTGAACAGCTCCCGGAAGGGCTCCACCAGCTTGAAGCCCAAGTCCTCTGGGAGGCCGCCCACGTTATGGTGGGTCTTGATGGTGGCCGCTCCGGGATTGCCGGCGGATTCGATCACGTCGGGGTAGAGGGTCCCCTGGCCGAGGTAGGGGAAGGGGCCTTCCTCCCGGGCCACCTCCTCGAAAACCCGGATGAATTCCCGGCCGATGATCCTCCGCTTCTCCTCGGGGTCGGTCACCCCCCGGAGGGCGGAGAGGAAACGATCCCGGGCGTCCACCACCCGCAGGTTCACCCCCAGGGGCCGGAGGGCCTGCATTACCTCCTCCCGCTCCCCCTCCCGCAGGAGGCCGTGGTCCACGAAGACGGCTAGGTGATCCACCCCGGCCTTCGCCAGCAGGAGCGCCAGGGTGCAGGAATCCACCCCGCCCGAGACCCCGAGGAGCACCCGCCCCTTCCCTACCTCCTCCCGTACCTTCTTCACCAGGCTTGAGAGGACCTCCTCGGGAGTCCAATCCCGGGGCACCCCCGCGAGATCCAGGAAGTTCCGCAGGATCTCCTTCCCCTTGGGGGTATGTACCACCTCGGGGTGGAACTGGACCCCGAAGGTCCGGCCGTCCGGCGCCGCGGCCGCGGCGATGGGGCACTCCTCCGTCGCCGCCATCGCCCGCCAGCCCGGGGGAAGGGAGACCACGGCGTCGGAATGGGACATCCAGACCTCGAGCTCCCCCTCCAGGCCCCGGAATAGGGGGCCCTCGTGGCGGATGAGGCGGGCGCGGCCGTACTCCCGGCGATTGGAGCGGGCCACCTCCCCACCCGCCAAGTGCACCAGGAGTTGCATCCCGTAGCAGATCCCCAGGATGGGGAGCCCAGAGGAGAGGAGGTGGGGGTCGGGCCGAGGGGCGTCGGGGTCGTGGACCGAGGCCGGCCCCCCGGAAAGGACCACCGCGTGAGGCTCCCGGGCGCGGATCTCCTCCCACGAGGAGGTCCCGGGGAGGATTACCGAGAAGGCCCCTAGCTCCCGGAGGCGCCGGGCGATGAGCAGGGTGTACTGGGAACCGAAATCGAGGACGACGACGCCCATAGCTTCAGTCCCTGAAGGCGATCTCCCCGGTGGCGGGGTCCATGCGTTCAATGGCCACAAGCGATACCACCGGGACCCCGAATCCGGTGAGAAGGGACCTTCCCTCCCCGAAGCACTTCTCGATGACGAACCCAACCCAAGCCCCACGAGGTGTGCGCCGCTTTCCAGCACCATCTCCGCTAGTGCGGCGCTGGTGAGGCCCCGGTACAGGAAGTCGTCCACCACCAGGACCCTCTCGGCGGAGGAAAGGTAGTCGCGGGAGACGGCGAGCTCCGTCTCCACCCCTTTGGTGGGGGAGGGGACGCGCCTCGTCAGGGGCGCCGCCATGGTAGAGGCCCGGCCCTTCTTGGCGTAGAGGGCCTTGGCTCCAAGCCTCCTCGCCACCTCATAGGCGATCACGTTCCCCGCGGCCTCGGCGGTGAGGACCGCAGTCACTCCCCGGTCGGAAAAGGCCCGTGCCAGGGCATCTCCCGCAAGCTCCACGAAGGCCGGATCGATGCGATGGTTGAGGAAACTATCTACGCGGAGGAACTCGGGCCCGATGACCACCGCTTCCCTCTTGATCCACTCCTTTACCCTGTTATCCACGCCGCTACCCCCTTAATCCATTTTAACCAGGGGATCGTGGCTCCCGAAAGTTTCCTCACTCCCGGGAAGCAAAAGCTCGCTTGATATCTTGAAGGAAATCGCCGCCGAAGCGTTCGAAGAAGGCGTCCGCCAATACCAGGGCCACCATGGCCTCCCCCACCACCGCCGCCGCGGGAACCGCGCAGATGTCAGACCGCTCCCGATGGGCGAGGGCCTCGTCACCGGTCGCTAAGTCCACCGATCTGAGGGGCTTCCTCAGGGTGGGGAGGGGCTTCATCGCCGCCCGGATGATCAGGGGCTCCCCGTTGGTGACGCCGCCCTCGATCCCCCCAGCCCGGTCGGTCCCCCGGCGGAAGCCCTTCTTTTCGTCGGTGAGGATCTCGTCGTGCACCTCCGAGCCGAGCCGGGAGGAGGAGGCGAACCCCAAGCCTATCTCCACCCCCTTCACCCCGGGGATGCTCATCAGGGCCCCCGCAAGCCTCCCGTCCAGCCGCCGGTCCCACTGGACATAGCTCCCGAGCCCCG
>MTNL01000072.1 GCA_002010365.1 Candidatus Acetothermia bacterium JdFR-50
TGCGAGTAAGCCTCGCCTTTCCCCTTCGCCCGCGGAGCGCGAGCCTAGAGGTGCGTCTTCCTTTCTAGAGCCCGACCAAAGCTTTAGCCTCCGATACGGCCCTGAGGAAGGCTTCCTCTCTCAAACGCCCGGTCTGGGTGTTCTGACGGGAGGGATGGTACGAGGCCACGAGCCAGTAAGGTCCCAGTTTGTACCTCCTTCCGTGCGCGAACGCCGGCTTCGGTTTCGGAATCGGAACGCCCAACTCCCCCAATGCTCGCAGGCAACCATCGAAGGCCACCCTCCCCAAGGCGAGGAGTGCCCGGGTCTCCTCGAGAAGCTCGAGTTCCCGAACCAAAAAGGGAAGGCAGTTCGCGATTTCGTTTGCGGTAAGGCGGTTCCCCGGCGGGGCGCACCTCGCCACCGCGGTAAGGAAGACCCCTCTAAGCTTGAGTCCATCGTCCCGATCCCGGGAATAGGGGAGGTTGGCCAGGCCCAGGCGGTTAAGGGCCCGCATCAAGGTATCCCCAGCCCCTAATGGACCATCGCCGGTGAACATCCGTCCAGTACGGTTGGCCCCATGGGCCGCGGGGGCCAGTCCCACGATCACCAGGCGTGCCGCGGGATCCCCATACCCAGGGACCGGCCGTCCCCAGTACTCCTGGTCCCGGAAGGCTCTCCTCCTCTCCCGGGCCACCCGCTCCCGGAACTCCACCAATCGCGGACACCTCCGGCAGGCGACGATCTCCGCCGCCAGCCCCTCAAGGGAGCTCCCAAATCCGGACCGTTCCATCTTTGGCCGCGGAGGCGAGATATTTCCCGTCCGGCGAGAAGGCCAAGCCCCACACGTGGGAAGTATGCCCGGAGAACTCCGCCACCAGCTTTCCCGAGACCATTTCCCACACGCGCACCCTCTTGTCGAACCCCGCCGAAGCGAGGTAACGGCCGTCGGGGGAGAGGGCGAGGCCGTAAATGGGCTTCTGGGGATTGGAAATCACCCGGACCTCTTCCAAGGTATGGGCGTCGTAGAACTTTATGTCCCCCTCGTAGTTGCCCCAGATGAGAAGCTTTCCGTCTTGGGAGAAGAGGACATTGTAGATCCCGTCCACACCCGCTTTCAGGGTGGAAAGGAGTCTACCCCGTTCAACGTCCCAGAGCCTCACCGTGCCATCGCAGGAGCTGGACACGAGGCGCTTCCCATCCGGAGAGAATCTCACACATCGCACCCAACTCTGATGTCCCTCCAACATCAGGGCCTCCAGGCCCAAAGACAGATCCCATAGCCGTATGGTCTTGTCGAAGGCGCCCGAGGCAAGAAGGACACTATCCGGGGAGAAATCCAGGGTCCACACGGTGAAGGAATGGGAGGTAAAGCGATACAGCTCCGTCCATGTCCCGGTATCCCAGACGATGATGAGTGAATCGCTGTCCGCGGTGGCAAGGTACCGACCATCGGGGGAGACGGCCACCGCGGAAACCGTGCCGTTGTGACCTGACAGCGATCGGGATGGGCCATCCCATGGAGGAGGCCAGAGCTCCACCCTCTGCCCCCGGGCTACCACTAGGGTGTTATCTGGTAGGAATGTCACCGCGTGGTAATGGTATGGGGTGCCTTCGTTGGCGGAAATCACCCGCAGGGAATCGGCCCCAACGGAGAACCCCAAACCGAGAACCAAGAATAACACGAAGCTTCGTCGCATGGTCGCCTCCACCGTTTTCCCCATCATACCGGGGGCTAGGTTGGGTAAACAAGCTTCGGTTCACTAGAATTGCATATCATGGAGCGAAAACACGCTTGGATCGCCCTCAATTCCGCGCCTTCCTTGACTTTGCGGCGACTGCGGGCCCTCCTTAAGGACTTCGGCGATCCAGAGGAGATCTGTATCGCCCCTGTGGAGGAGCTTGCGCGAACTATAGGGCCAGAGGCGGCGGCGAAGCTCAAAGCGGAGCTTGAACGGGCCGATCCGGAACGGGAGCTTTCCTTGGCTCGGAAGGCGGGGGCATGGACCCTCACTTTCGAAGAGGAGGGATATCCACGGGTCCTCCGAGAGCTTCCCGACCCTCCCCTCGTCCTATACGTCCTGGGGGAGTTGCATCCGGAGGATGAACGGGCCATAGCCATCGTGGGGACGCGGCGGGCCACGAGCTACGGGAGGCTGGTGGCCCGGAAGCTCGCAGAAGAACTTGCCTCTTGGGGCGTAACGGTGGTTTCGGGATTGGCCCCGGGGATCGACACCGCCGCCCACCGCGGGGCGTTGGCGGCGGGGAGGACCGTGGCGGTCTTGGGCACGGGTCTCGGGAGGCCGTATCCCGCCGGGAGCGCCCGACTCATGGAGGAGATCGCCGCCCGGGGCGCGGTGATCTCGGAATTTCCTTGGGAGCGGGAGGGAGCCAAATGGACCTTCCCCCGTCGAAACAGGATTATCGCCGGGCTTTCCCGAGGGGTGGTGGTCGTGGAGGCCCCGGAGCGCTCGGGAGCCCTGATCACCGCCGATCTTGCCTTGGAGCAAGGAAAGGAGGTTTTCGCCGTCCCCGGACCCATTACCTCGGAGGTC
This sequence comes from Candidatus Acetothermia bacterium JdFR-50, assembly GCA_002010365.1. GTDB lineage: Bacteria > Bipolaricaulota > Bipolaricaulia > Bipolaricaulales > Bipolaricaulaceae > UBA3571. The sequence continues at coordinate 2,535 of MTNL01000072.1, forward strand.
TCCCGGGGCACCAACCGCCTGATCCAGGAAGGGGCCAAATTGGTGACCTGCGCTGCCGACATCCTGGAGGAGTTCCCCGACTTCGCCGGCTCCCGCGAAGCTAAGGGTGCGGCGATGGAGCTCGGCCCCGATGAGGAGAGGGTCTACAACGCCCTGGCCGGAGAACCTCTGACCGCGGAGGAGATCGCCGAGAGAACTGGGCTCCCCTACGCCGCTGTGGCCCGGGCCCTCCTTGAACTCTCCCTGGCAGGGATGGTGGAGGAGGTACCGGGAGGACGTTACATCAGGACGGGGATCGGTTGATATGGGAAGGGCCCTGATGAGCTCGGCGGTGATCGCCTTCCCTAACTTCTTCTTCCTCAAGCTGGCGGAGGCGGATTCCGGGGCGGAGACCTTCCGTCTCCTGGGGGTGGGGGCCGCTCCCATCGCCGCCCTGGCCCGCCTTTACTCCGTGGGAGCCCTTCTCACCATGAATCTCTAGACGGCCTTCCTCTGAGGCTTTGCACCACACCTTTTCTCATGGATCATATGGGAGCCATGTCCCGGGTGCGGATTCCCAAGGACGGGATGTACTACAAGTTCCGCCTCTACGGGTTCCTCAAGAACCTCCGTTTCTTCGACCCCTTCATCATCCTGTTTTTCCGGGAGATGGGACTCTCGTTCTTGGCGATCGGGGCCCTCTTCTCCATCCGGGAGGTGGCCACAAACGTGTTGGAGGTTCCCACCGGGGTGGTGGCGGACGCCTTCGGCCGCCGCAAGGCCATGCTCGCCTCCTTCTCGAGCTACATCCTCTCCTTCCTCATCTTCTACTTCGCGCCGGAGTTCTGGACATACGCCCTGGCCATGGTGCTCTTCGCCTTCGGGGAGACCTTCCGCTCCGGGACCCATAAGGCGATGATCCTGGAGTACCTGCGTTTGAAAGGGATCGAACACCTGAAGGTCCACTACTACGGCCACACCCGCGCCGGTTCCCAGCTGGGCTCGGCCCTGGGGGCGCTGATCGCCGCCGGACTTGTATTCTACTCCGGCTCCTACAGGATCGTGTTCCTCGCCTCGGTGGTGCCGTACGTCCTGGGGCTCCTCCTCTTCCTCACCTACCCCAAGGACCTGGACGGGGAGGTGGTGCGGGTCTCCGGGGCCTGGCGCGAAAAGCTCCGGGAGCGCCTCCGGATCACCGGGCGGGGGTTCGTTTCCATGTTCCGTAACGCCCATACCCTGAAAGGGCTTCTCCACTCGGCCGCCTTC
>MTNL01000170.1 GCA_002010365.1 Candidatus Acetothermia bacterium JdFR-50
GTACGGTGGCATTTTTCCGGAATCTTCGAAAGAAGAGGAGATAATCCAAGCCGACGTTGGGGTTGACAACCGCTATCATCTGTTGGAGGCCTCCGAATGAAGAAGTTTAGAGTAAAGGGTGATCCTCGCATTAGTTTCCACTCGCTCTAGGGTATCAAAGGCTTCATCGAGATCTCTCCCTGCACATACGATCCCGTGGAGAGGAATTAGCACTGCCATGCGACCCTCACGGCCTTTTTCTCTCAGGGTTGCCAGTGCTTCAACTACCACATCAGCCAACTGCTGTGAGTGGGCCGGTGCCGCCTGGACGAGGGGAACGGTTCCAATCTTATGAGTGTATTCCGCCGCGGAAGGGATAGGTGCTCTTATACAGGCGAATACCATAGTGTAAAAGGGATGGGCGTGGATTACGGCCCCTACATCGGGGAACTTTTCGTAAATGGACAAATGCATTCTCGCTTCCCGGGAAAGTTCACCGGACCGCCCGAAAACTTCCCTTGTGCGGAAATCTACCACTAAGATCTCCCGGGGCTCGAGGTGCCAACGGCGGCGGGATCCCGTGTAACGGGGTGTCATGTAAATTAAATCTCCTGCGCGAAGGGAAACATTTCCTCCTGCGGAATCCGAGAGCTTGCGTCTCCAAATATCTTCAGCAATGGACACGATCCAGCGCCGCGGATCTTTCTCTTTCTTCATCTCCTTCGCGAATACCTTTGCAGGAAATTGTACGGGTAGGGAAGAGGCAATGTGCTGACTTCGTCGAGCTTCTGGACCTCTTCGTCTAAAAGGCACCAACCCACTGCCCCAAGGTTGTCCCGGAGCTGATCCAGGGTACGAGCCCCGAAGATCGGAACGATATTAGGAGATTTCCGGAGGATCCAGTTGAGGGCCACTTGGGCCGGGGTTTTTCCCTCGGTTTTAGCTATCTCCACCAGGGTATCGATAATGTCCCAGGTTTTTTCCTTTATCCTCTGCTCGGGCAGATCCTCGAACCGATCGCGGCGTCCGGCCCTGGAATCCAGCGGTATCGGGGCGTCGCGGCGGTACTTGCCTGTAAGCCATCCCCCTGCTAGGGGAGACCACGCCAGGAATCCCACCCCCTCCTCTTCACACAGGGGTATAAGTTCCCACTCGGCGGAGCGAACAAGGAGGCTGTATTCCGCCTGCAGACTGGCGATCTGTCCCCAACCGTTCATCCGGCACAGCATGAGTGCTTTCATAAGATGTGAGGGGGCGAAGTTCGAAGTGCCAATATAACAGATTTTTCCAGCCCTGAGGAGATCATCGAGGGCCCTTAGGGTTTCCTCCAGCGGGGTGGCGGCATCGTAGCAGTGGAGTTGGTAAATATCGACATAATCGGTTTGCAACCTCCGCAAACTCTCCTCCACTGCCGCCACTATATGTTTACGGGAAAGCCCCATATCATTGGGCCCTTCTCCGGTTGGGAAGTATGTCTTAGTAGCAATGACTAATGATGATCTGCGGCCGTGCTTCTTGAGCCATTTGCCGAAGATCCTTTCCGATTCCCCTCCATTGTAGCTATCGGCACTGTCGAAGAAGTTGCCGCCAGCATCTACAAACTCGTCCAAGATGTGGAAGGCCTCTGTCTCGTCGGTCACCCAGCCGAAGGTTTGGGTTCCAAGACATAGCTCCGACACCTTAAGGCCAGTCCTACCCAAGTACCTATATTCCACCGGGACTCCTTTCAGCGAACGGGACATACCTCAGGCCCTGTGTCTCCTTCCACTACTCTGATCCCAAACCCTTCGCGCTTTACTCCCTCGTAATCGTGGCCCGCCTGGGCCGGGTAGACGGCGAAGAAGACAAGGGGTGTTGTGCCGGTATTGACCATCCGATGGGCACAACCAGGGGGTATGTACGTCACAGATCCCCTCTGTACCGGAATTGCCTGGGGGCCATCCTCGCCCTTTAACAAAAGGAACCCTTGTCCCGAGAGCACCAGGTAGACCTCAGCACATTCCGCATTACGATGGTAGTGGCCCTTGGTCATGAAATATTCATTGCCCACCTTGCCCGGTCGGAGCACCGTGGTGGACCAGATGAGTTCACCGGTGCGTTTTGGGATACCGTACACTTCGTAGACTTCGTAAACGATTGGATCGCCCTCTTTGAGTGACTCCACTAGAGCTTCCCGGTCCCCGAAAGCTTCAGGCATCTCGCTTAGCCTGCGTTCCCAATGACGTACACCTTCTGCAACACCAGTGGAAGGATTCAACCGCCAAACCATCCCCCACATTCTTACCCTCCTTTGATCCGAATATGTTTGATTAAAAGAAATTCTTCCAATGCATGTTCGGAAAGTTCAAGTCCTAAACCGCTTTCTTTCCAACCAGTATATGGATGTTCCACCTCTCCTCCGATCACGTTGTTGATTCCCACAGTGCCGTGTTCGAGCTCGTCGGCCAGCTTAAGGGCCAGAGCCAGGTCGCGGGTATACACGTAAGCCACGAGCCCGTAGCGGAGACCGTTCGCGTGCTGTACAGCCTCCTCCACAGAATCCACGGGCATGATTGGGGCCACTGGCCCGAATGTTTCGTTCCGCATGACCAACATGTCCGGTTTTACGTCCACTAAGACCGTGGGCTCTAAGAAGAATCCTCTCTCGAACCCTGTAGGGACCTTACCCCCATACTCGATCTTGGCTCCTTTGGATACGGCGTCTTCGATGTGGGCAATAACTCGCCTTCGCGCTTCATCGTCTATCATGGGCCCCAGGTCGGGGTCCTCGAGCCCTGGTCCGATGGTGAGCTTGGCTGTGCGGGCAATGAAAAGTTCTACAAACTTTTTGTAAATAACACGTTCCACATAAATCCGGTTGATGCTATTGCATACCTGGCCCATGTTGCGGAAGGAACGGTAGACCCCGCCTTCCACAGCGACCTCGAGGTCCGCATCCGCCGCGACGATCATAGGGCAGTGTCCCCCCAGCTCCAGGGTGAGTCGCTTCAATCCTTGAGCGGCCTCACGCATCAACACCTTACCAGTCTCCGTCTCACCGGTGAAGGAGATCTTGGGGATCAGGGGATGGCGCACTAAGGTCATGCCCACATCCCCTCCGCTCCCATGAATCAGGTTCACCACTCCGTCCGGGACCCCGGCCTCGACAAGGCATCGCACGAACTCCGTCACGGCTAAAGGAGTTTTGCTGGAAGGTTTTATAACCACGGTACACCCCGTGGCCATGGCAGGAGCTACCTTCCAGGCAGTCAGGAGTACCGGATAATTCCAGGGTGAAATCACCCCTACTGGCCCGACTGGGTAACGCCTCACCAAGTTGATGGTGCCAGGACGGCTGGGAGCACGCCATTCACCCAACGGTGAATCGAGGTGGCTGGCGAAATACCTCAGGGCCGCGGCCGCGGCCTTGACCTCGCCTCTAGATTCCTTCAGGGGTTTGCCTTGCTCCCGGGTAAGCTTCTCCGCGATCTCCTCAAGTTTTTTCTCAAGCTTATCTGCAGCACGGACCAAAATATCGGCCCGTTTCCTCGGGAGGCTTCGCGACCAGTGAGTGAAGGCATCGGCAGCAGCTTTACAAGCGAGATCGACCTCTTTTCCAGAAGCTTTCGGGACCTCGGCAAAAAACTCTCCGGTCGCCGGATCCTGCACTTTAATGACACCTTCGCTTCCCTTCCCGATCCACTTTCCACCTATCAACATCATCCCGGGATCACCCCGCCGAGAGGAGATCGATGAT
>MTNL01000002.1 GCA_002010365.1 Candidatus Acetothermia bacterium JdFR-50
TATGGCGCCGGAGGGTATCCGTGACCCGCCGTAGGAACCCGGGGCGATGTGGGATTTCCAGGAGGATCACATCCTCCAGGTCCACGGGATATTCCGCGTCTTCCAGCGCCTCCTGAGCGTACCGTTGCGCCTCGGTGAGGAGATGGATCTCCGCCTCCTCCCCCCGGGCCGAGACGTAGATCCCGATGATGTTTATCCCCTTTTCCGCCAAAAGCCCCGCGATATCCGCCAAAAGACCCACCCGGTTCGAGGTCCTCACCACCAGCTCCCGCATGAGAACTGCCCCGCGCACCCGCATGATCGAAACCAGCCGCAAGTATACTCCCTGGTCGGTTCTGGATACTAAGATTTTTTCGCCGGGGATCCGGCTTGGGATATGATGGGATGCCGAGGTGGTCTAAGTGGCCAAGAAAAAGAAGCGCCAAAGGGGTATGACGGCTATCTTTCAACCCCTGCACCGGATACGGACCTACCTTCTTGCCTTCTTCCTCTTTTCCATGCCCCTCTTTTTCCTGCCGGGGAACACGGAATACGGCTACACGAAATCCATTTACACCATCTGCTTCGTTTCCATCCTCTATGCTCTCTGGGGCATGGAGGGCCTTCTGCGTCGCCGCTGGGACATAGATCTCACCTGGGGAGGCGCGGTGTTGGCCGCGTTCCTTATCGTCTCCCTCCTTTCCCTTCTCGGGGCGACGCCCGCGGGGTTGGTGGTCCAGTCCGCTAACCTGGTGCTTTTCTTCGGGCTTTTGGGGATCCTGGTGGCCAACTCCCTGAGCACGGAAGTGGAGTTACGCCTCTTCTTTGGAGCCCTCCTCCTCGCCGGCGTCCTGAACGGCCTCTTCGGACTCCTCCAATACCTGGGCGTGGTGCTCGGGGGAGCTCCGGGAGGGGGCTTGAACGCCGTGATCGCCACCATGGGGAACCGCAACTTCCTCGGAGGATTCCTTTCTTACCTCCTTTTCCCGTGTTTCGTCCTGCTTCTTCCTTCCCGGCGTCATTGGGAACGAGTTTCAGTGCTTGTGGGCCTTGGGTTTGTGCTTTCCATCGCCTTATTCGTGCAGCAGACGGGGGTCAGGCTCGGCCTGGGGGTGGCCGGCCTTTTCCTCTCCTTCGCCGCGGGCTATTGGGAACTTCTCCCCCGGGGTGTGGAGGCCCGCTGGTGGCTCGGGGCCTTGGGCGTTGCCTTGGCGGCGGTGGGAACCACCGTCGGTCCCTCCGGGCTGTTAGGGGGTGTGGTATTCACGGCCGTCGGGGTGCTGATCTACCTCTGGGCCCGGGGGTTGCGGCGCTTTCGGTGGGGCTGGATACCCACGGTGACCGCCGCGATCGTGGCGTTGCTCCTCCTGAACCCCGCCACGACCCCCTTCGCGGCGGTGGAGCAGGCCTGGGAGAGGAACGCGGGCCGGGTGCGGGCCTGGGATTGGTGGGTGGGTTACTTTATGTGGAAGGATCATCCTTTGACCGGAGTGGGCCTGGGGGGATATAAAGTCCAGTTCGTCCCCTATAAACCCGAGTTCCTTTCCTCCCCGGCGGGCGAGAAATATCGCTTCCCCATCGCCCGGGCGGCCCAGGCCCACAACGAATACGTACAGGTGGCCGCGGAGCTCGGCGCCCTGGGGGTGGTCGTGCTGCTCGGGGGCCTGGGGGTGTTCGGTTACTTGTGGACACGGCGAATGCAGGAGACCGGGGAGCGGAGAAGACGGGTCGAACTGGCCCTCCTCGCCGCTGGGATCGTGGCCTTCCTCACCCACGCCCTGGTGAGCTTCCCCTGGCACCTGCCCGCCTCGAGCCTCGTGTTCGTGGTGTGTCTCGGGGCGATCCTCTCCCCACGGTATGGGCGGGTGGGCCGCTTTTCCCTCGTTATCCGGGGCACCGCCCTCAAGGCCGCGGTGGCCGCGACGACGATCATCGGCCTCGGGGTAAGCGTCATCGCCGTCCGCGATCTAGTGGCCGACCGCTTCCTTCATCGGGGGAAAATCGCCTATTACGGAGGAGATGTGAGCACCGCTTATGAGCTCTTCCAGCGGGCCGTGGCGTGGGATTTCTTCCCCCGCATAAGCCTCTATTGGCTGGGGCTTGCTCAGATGGAGCTCGGATTGCGGGACCAGGCCTTGGAGAGCTTCTATCGGTGTCTTAGAGGGCGGTACGTACATGAGGCCATTTACCTCAACGTCGCCGCTCTGGAACTCGAGCGGGGCAACCTGGACGCCGCCGTCGAGGCGGCCCAGACGCTCATCGCCACCGTTCCCCCCCGGGAGATGGTGGACGCCGCGGAGTATATCGTGGCCATCGCCCGTTACCGGGCCGGGGATGTGGTCCAGGCGGTGGAGATACTGGAAGGGATAGTGAAACGAAGCCCCGCCTTCGAGCGAGGCTGGGCCCTACTGGGGGAGATCGCCCAAGGGACAGGGGACTTCGCGAAGGCCAAAGCGTATTACGAAAAGGCCCTGAACACGATCGAGCAGAAGATCTCCCGCATCGAACGGCAGCTTAAACGCCCCCTTACACCTGAAAAGTTCGGGAAACTTCGCTCCGAGCTCCAGGGGCTCAGGGCGTGGAGAGAGCTGGTGAGGAAACGCTTGGACTCCCTTCCCTGATCTTTGACAACGGGAAAAGGAGGGGCTAAGATCGCCCCTGTGAACGGAGGTGATCAAGCCTTGGCCCAGCAAGTAGCAAGGCTTCCCAAACGGGTTGGTCCCTACATCCATGCTGTGGGACGGCGGAAGGAATCGGTGGCCCGAGTTTACATGCGCGAGGGGGAAGGCCGCATTTGGGTAAATGGCCGCCCGGCGGAGGAGTATTTCGCCGGTTTCGCCTTCGCCAAGGACTATATCCAACGCCACCTTCTCACCCCCTTTTATATCACCGGGACCCTGGGGCGCTTCGATGTCAAGGTCCGGGTGGAGGGCGGTGGGATCACGGGGCAGCTGGAGGCGATCCGGCTAGGGATCGCCCGGGCCTTGGTGGGGGTGGACCCCGAGTTCAAGAAGCGGCTGAAGGACGTCGGTCTCCTCACCCGGGACGCCCGCGAGGTGGAGCGCAAGAAGTACGGGCGCCGCAAGGCCCGCAAGAAAGAGCAGTACTCCAAGCGGTGATCGAGGATGAAAAAGGACATCCATCCCAAACTTTATAAGGCCGTGATCTACTGTTCCTGTGGGGCCAAGTACGAGACCCTCTCCACCAAGCCCGAGCTCCACGTGGACATTTGCTCCAAGTGCCACCCCTTCTTCACCGGGGAGCAGCGTTTCGTGGACGCCGCCGGGAGAGCGGAGAAGTTCGCCCGCAAATACGGGTTGAAGAAGGAAGAGGGCTAAGGGGGTCCTGTGGAGCTCGCCCGTCTCACCTGGCCCCAGGCTAAGGAGGTGCTGGAACGGGCCAAGGTGGCGTTGCTTCCGGTGGGTTCCGTCGAGCAACACGGGCCTCATCTCCCGTTGGGCACCGATTTCCTCGCCGCATCCTGGATCGCCCAGGAAGCCGCCCGCAGAGGCGATTTCCTCCTCCTTCCCGCTGTCCCTGTGGGGGTATCCGTCCACCACCGTCAGTTCTGGGGGACGTTGTGGGTGGAGCCCGAGGTGCTGGGGGCATACGTATCGGGGATCGCCCGTTCCTTGGCTTATCACGGCCTGCGGAAGATCGTCTTCGTGAACGGCCACGGAGGGAATACCCCCGCCCTAATGGAGGCCGCCCGC
>MTNL01000204.1 GCA_002010365.1 Candidatus Acetothermia bacterium JdFR-50
CCCTCGTCCCGGAGGTGGGAAAGCGGGCTTTCGTTTTGGGGGCGGGGCAGCTCTCCTTCCTTTCCGCGCCCTGCGACGGTTATGTTAATGGCCTTGGGTGGAAGAGCTCGGGAAGAATTATGGAACTCCTGTGGAGACAAAAAAAGGGGGCGAACGCCCCCCCTCGGCCTTGCGGTTCAGAGCGAATAAGGATCAGTCCTCTTCGGCTTCGGCGATGGCGTCGTTTGTCTTCTCCAGGTTCAGCTTCGCCTCGTCCAGGGCCGTTTCCAGTTCCTCCAGTGCCCTTCCTAGGTCCTCGAGGATCGGCTTTATCTTCTCGATGAGCTCTTTTTTGGTCACGTACGCCATATGCCACCTCCCTGATAAGGATTGAGCGCGTTTATCTAAGTTTACTTCCACCGGGTGAGGATCTCCTCGCGGCGGAAGAGCCTTACCGCGATGCCGAAAGTGACGGCATCCAGGGGGATCACGATCCCCGCCTCGATCCCCACGAAGACGAGGTTCACCGCGGTCAACCGGCCGATGTACACGAATAGGGGGATCAAGGCGGGGAGTATGGCCAAACTGGAGAACTGATACGCCGCCCGGACATCGGTGGTCCGGGAGGAGACGATCATGGTCACGAACACCGCGAACAATGCCAGGAACGGCGCCAGGGCGAAGATGGAAAGCAACCACGGGAGCGAGAGTACCCCCGCAGGGATCCCCTTGAGGATCACGGCCGAGGCAGCCAGGAACAGCCCGAAGGCGGCCCAAGAAAGGATCAGCCCGGGGATGACCGGTCCCAGCGCCTTCCCGAGGAAGAGCTCCCAGTCCCGAACAGGAGTGGCCAGAAGTGGCTCCAACGTGCCCTGCTCTTTCTCCCCCACGATGGAGTAGGCGGCGATGGAGAGGGGGATCACCACGGGGAGGATGAAGAAGTACATGAGGGCGGTATTGAGGAGGGCAGCCTGGGCCTCGGGAGGAAGGGCCCTCCCCTGCCAAATGAGGTAGGTGGCGAAACCGGTCATGAAGAGGGGAAGGAAGGCGACGCTGAAGAGGACCATCTTTATCCGCAAGGCCTCGGACCATTCCTTGGCCAGGATCACTTTAACCCGCCGCATCGGCCTCCTCCATGAGTTCGTGATAGACGTCCTCCAGCGTGGCCTCTTCCTCCCGCACGGAGATGATCTCGGCACCCAGCTCTACCAACTTCCGCACCAGGATGGGGTTCGTCCGGCGGGGGTCCTCCACCTCCACGTACAGCCTCCCCTGTGAAACCTGCAAGGCCTTGACCCCGGGGACGTCCAGATCCCGCGCCAGCTCCGGGGCGGGGTTCGCGAGCTCCACCACCACCCTGGTCCCGAACAGGCGCCGCTTGAGTTCCTCCGGAGTCCCCTCCGCTATCAGACGGGTTTTTAGAAGCATTATCCGATCGCAGACCCGTTCGGCCTCCGGAAGGTTGTGGGTACAAAGGAGTATCGCCCGACCTTCGCTTCGGAGCTCGGCGATGAAGTCCCGCACCGCCCGCGCGCTCTCGGGGTCCAGGCCCGCCGTGGGCTCGTCCAAAAGCAATACCTTGGGCTCGTGGATCAGGGCCCGGGCCAGGGCGAGCTTCTGCCGCATCCCCTTGGAGTAGGTGGCCACGGGCTCGTCCCTCCTCTCCCACAGCCCGAAGAACCGTAGGTATCTCTCGATCCTCGCCCCCGCGTCGGGCACCCCGTAAAGCTCGGCGAAGAAGCGGAGGTTGTGCCAGGCCGAAAGGCGCTTGTAGAGCCCCGGCGTCTCGGTGAGGGCACCCACCACGGCCCGCACCTCCTCCGGGTCCTCGTGGATCCCGTGGCCGTCCACCCACGCCCGGCCGGCGGTGGGAGCGATGAGGCAGGAGAGCATCCGCACCGTGGTGGTCTTCCCCGCCCCATTGGGGCCGAGGAGGGCCACGATCTCCCCCTTACGCACCTCGAAGGAAAGCCCCTCCACCGCCACCACGTCACCGAACTTCCGGGTAAGCCCCTCGGCCCTGATCATGGTTGCGGTATTTTACCCAATACAACCGAAACCACGCCCACCCATCGGGCTTGAGTTGCCATCCCGTATACTGGAACCGGGAGGTGTCTTATGAGAGGCGTGCTCACGGCTTTCTGTGTTCTGGGGTTGTGGCCCGGGGTATTGGCCCAGACCCCGGCCGCCACGGAGGCTCGGGAGGATTCCCCTCCCGCCGTGGTTTACTACGACCAGCGGGACGACGGCGCCATAGGATGGGACGATTTCAAGGGGACGGCCCCCACGGACGCGGACGTGGAGGAGGAGGCGGAGATCGCCTGGGGCATCCAATTTTCGGATTGGACAACCATCGAAACGAAGGACGACGAAGGCTGCACAGCTAAACCCAAAGCGGGAACCCTGAAGATCAGGGCCTTCATGATCCCGAAGGAATCGTGGGTGAAGCCCGGTGCAAAAACGCCGTTGCTCCTGCGGCACGAGCAGGGGCATTTCCACATCGCCCACGTCTACGCCCAGCTGCTCCAGCGCCGCGTGGACGAGCTGATAAGGAAGGGGGAGCTCGCGGGGAAGGGGAGGAACTGTGCTGCGGCCCGCAGGGCACTGCAGCGGGTGGTGGAGGAGTTGGTGGACAGGTGCACGGACAAATGCGATGAAATCCAAAAATTGTACGACAAGGAGACCGAACACGGCACCGATCCCAACCGGCAGGCGACGTGGGACAGAAAAATCGAGGCCTGGCTGGAGAAGCCCGCCGACGCCCCGCAGCCCTGATCGCGGGATCCCTCAGGGAAACACCAGGTCCCCGGGCCCCAGAAACCTCACCGGATGAAGCCCTTCCCCGTCGAAGGAACAGACCACCGCATAGGCCTCCACCCCCCGCCGGAGAGCCTCCCGGAAGGCCTCGGCGAAGTAGGGGTCGGTGGCCGCGTTGGGGCCGAATCGGGTCGCGTCAGGCCGCTGAACCACGAAGAGGACCGCCGCCCGGGCCCCGTGGCGGACCGCTTCCGCCAGTTCCATGAGGTGCCGCCGGCCCCGGGACGTGGGGGCGTCGGGGAAGAGGGCCACCCCTTCCTCCACCAGGGTCACGGACTTCACCTCCAAGAAGAGCCGCCCGTCCCCCCGCACGAGAAGGAAGTCGGAGCGGCCGTCCCCTAACCTCGGCTCCACCGCGGCGATCTCCCAGCCGTGGAAAGGGGGAAGCGCTCCCGCCGCCAACGCCACGGGGAAGAACCGGTTGGGGAGGGTGGAGTCCAGGGAAACCAGCATCCCGGAGAGATCCGCTCCGATGGCGGTCCAGCGGGTCTTTCTCTTCCCCCCTGCGGCCTCTCGGAGGAGGATCCTCCTGTGCGGGGTGAGGATCTCCCGGAGGCGTCCCGGGTTGGGGAGGTGGGCGAGCTCCCTCCTTCCCCGTATCTCCACCCATATCACGAACCTGTTGGGGCGGGAAATGAATCGCCCCCAGATCTTCTTTCCCACGGGGACACTTTAAACCCAAAACTCGAAAAGGCGACACTTGGATCACGGCGCGGAAAGTTTTTCCTTTATCAGGGAAAGAACCCGCCGGGCCACCTCCTCGGGGGGTGGGGTGGCGTCCACCACCAGGGCCCAGGAGGGGGGCCTCAGGTCACGCTGGGCGGCGAGGCGGCGTTCCACCACCTCCTCCGGGAGGCCGGCGGCGCGCAGCCTCTCCCGCCGCACCCCCTCCGGG
>MTNL01000145.1 GCA_002010365.1 Candidatus Acetothermia bacterium JdFR-50
ACCGAGGGGGCCATACGACACAAGCCACAAATTTCCTTGTAAAACCCTTTATCTGCTCCCGCATGTGTAGCGACTCTTTCCGAGGCGGCGATTGATCCTTTCGAAAGCGCCCTCGACCTTTACCATCCGTTTCCTCGAGATCAACCTGCGCTGTCCCGAAACTGGGAATGTCACGACGCAAAAATTGTGCCCGAGGCCGGGTAGAATGGAGATGCCATGGACGAGGAGATCCTGGGACTCATCGCCGTGGTCGTGGTGGGGGCGGTACTCCTGGGGGTTTCCCTCCTTTCCACTCCGGGGGTGGACATCGAGGCGCCCCTTCCCAACGAGGTCCTGACGAACCCCGTGAGGGTGGTGATCTCGGGGCTTCCCGGGGGAGCGGAGGTGGGGGTGCGCCTCCGGGATGCCCTGGGCCGGGTGCTGGTGGAGAAAGCGTTGACCTTCCGGGGCGGTCGTCGCGCCGAAGGGCTCCTCTACTTCGACCTCCCCACCGCCCCCTCGGGCCACATGGAGGTCTTCTCCCTGGCCGGGGGAAGGTTGTTGGAGAGGATCCCCGTGCGCTTCGTGGGGGAACGCGGTACGTGGGTGAAGGTTTTCTTCCTGGACTCCCAGGGAAACCTTTTCCCGGCGGTGCGGCGGATCGCCGAGACCCCGAGGGTCGCCACCGAAACCATACGCGCTTTGCTCTCCGGACCCACCCTGCCCGAAGAACGGGCGGGACTTTGGACTGCGGCCCCTACGGGGGCTAGGCTGCGGGCGATCTCGATCTCAAATGGGACCGCCCGGGTGATCCTCGCCGTTCCCGACCCAAATGCCCCAACTTTGGCCCTTTTTTCCTCCCAACTGGAACGTACCTTGACCCAGTTTTCCACCATATCCAAAGTGGAGTTCCGATTCGTGCGAAGCTGATCGATACTGGTTCTACGGTTCAGGATGGGCTATCTTCGGGAGGAAAGGGGGAAAGGGATGAAAGCTTTCCTTAAGGAAACCCTACAACGGGCTCCGGGCGATTATGCCGAAGTCCGGTGGGAAGAGGCCACCCGCTCCCGGGTCATTTTCCAGCGCGATCAGCTTATGGCCCTGGAATCGTCCCGGGAGGCCGGGGGGATCGTCCGGGTCTTGGTGGACGGGGCGTGGGGGATCGCCGTGTTCACCGATCCGGAGGAGATCCCCGGGAAGTTGGAAGAGGCCGCTTCCCTGGCCAAGGCCTCCGCGGCCCATGTACGGAACAAGATCCTCCTCGCCCCGGTGGAGCCGGTGGAGGACGTCGTCACCATCTCGCTGAACGAGGACTTCCGGGAAGTCCCACTGGAGGAGAAGAGGAAGTTAGCCCAGCATTACAACGAGTTGATCCTCCACTATTCGAAGGAGATAGTCTCCAGCAGCGTCCGCTACACCGATTCCCTCCGTCGCGTGATCTTCGCCAACACCGAGGGAACATACATCGAACAGGAGATCCCCGACATCACCCTGCATCTTGCGGCGGTAGCCCGCCGAAACGGCAATATCCAACAGGCGTTCGAATCCTTAGGTGAGGCGGCGGGATATGAATTCGCCAAGGGCCGCGAGGAGAAGGCCCTGGCGGCGGCCAAGCGGGCGGTGGAACTGCTCTCCGCCGCGCCCGTGAAGGGCGGCCGCTACACGGTGATCCTGGATCAGGAGCTCGCCGGGGTCTTCATCCACGAAGCCTTCGGCCACATCTGCGAGGCCGACTTCCTGTTGCGGAACGAGCCCATGCGCAGGGTCATGCAGCTTGGGAAGCGCTTCGGAGTGGAGGCCCTGAACGTGGTGGAGGACGGCTACGTCCCCGGCCGCCGGGGGAATACCCCCTACGACGACGAGGGCGTGCGCCGCCGGAAGATCTACCTGGTAAAGGAAGGGGTTCTGACGGGGTTGATGCACTCCCGGGCCACCGCGGCCGTGACGGGGATGGAGCCCACGGGGAACGCCCGGGCTGTCTCCTGGGAGCACGAACCCATCGTAAGGATGCGCAACACCTATATCGAGCCCGGGGAGGCCTCCTTCGAGGACCTCATCTCCGGAATCGACCATGGAATCTACGCCAAGGGGGCCTTCGGCGGTCAGACGGAGTTCGAGCAATTCACCTTCTCCGCCGCCTACGCTTACGAGATCCGAGGAGGCGAGATCGGGAGGATGCTGCGGGACGTGGTCCTCACGGGGAACGTGTTCGAGACCTTGCGGAACATCGAGATGCTGGGGAAGGACTTCGAGCTCAAGGGCGGCGCTGGGGGGTGCGGGAAGGACGGACAATCTCCACTTCCCGTCACCTTCGGGGCACCCCATGTGCGCATCAGGGACGTGATCGTGGGAGGTCGGTGATGGGGATTTTGGAGAAGGCCAGTGCTAAGGCCAAGGAAGCCGAGCTTTACGAGGAGCGCCGAGAAGGTATCTCCGTTTCCTTCCGGGGCGGGGAACTGGAAAAGGTCAAGTCCGAGGCGGTATTGGGCCGGGCCCTGCGGGTGATCGTGGACGGAAAGTTGGGGTTCGCCTCCACCGCCGGCGAGGAGGAAGATTCCCTGGTGAAAGCCGCCCTTGCATCCGCCGCCCACGGCGATCCCGCCCCTTTTTCGTTTCCCAAGCTGGAAGGGGAGCGCAAGGTAGAGGTCCTGGATCCCGAGGTAGGGAAGCTATCCCCCGAAGACCTTCTCGCCTGGGGGGAGGAAACGGTACGGACCATCCGGAAGGAGTTTCCGGACATCATCGTCGACGTTTCCCTCTCCCGGGGTGAGACCACGGTCCGGATCGCCAACACCGCGGGGGGAAGCCGGGAGGAGCGTCGAAGCTACTTCGGAATGTCCATCGAGGCCCAACACGTGAAGGAAGGCGACATCTGGCTCCTCTGGGTGGGGAAAAAGGTGAGGCGAAGGGCGGATCTTTCCCCGGAGGAGCTCACCGCCCAGGTGATCCGGTATCTGCGGTGGGGGGAGCGGGTAGTACCCCCGCCCACAGGGAGGCCCCCGGTCCTCTTCACGCCCCGGGGCGCCATCGTGCTCTATCTGCCGTTGTTGGTTGGCTTTTCAGGCCTATCGGTGTATCTCGGTACATCGCCCCTCAAAGGGAAGTTGGGAGAGAAGGAGTTCGACCCCCGGTTCACGGTGTTCGACGACGGGACGCTGCCCTACGGCCCACGATCGGCATCGTTCGATGATGAGGGGATCCCCACGGGGCGGCTTCCCTTGGTGGAAGAAGGTGTGGTGAAGAACTTCTACTATGACCTCCGCGCAGCGGCCCTGGCGGGGACCGAACCCACGGGGAACGGGGTGAAGGGAGGGTTCTTCGGCGGGGGATTCCGCTCGCCTCCCTCTCCCGGGCCTCGGAACCTCCTCATCGCGCCTGGCGAGGCCTCCCTGGAGGACCTCATCCGGGAAATGGACGAGGGGATCATCGTGGAAGGGGTGTTGGGCCTCGGCCAGGGGAATGTTCAGTCGGGAGCCTTTTCCAATAACGTCAGCACGGGATTCGTGGTAAAGGGCGGGAAGGTCGTCGGACGCCTGAAGAACACCATGATCGCCGGCAACGCCTATGAGGTACTGAGGAATGGCCTCAAGGCCATGGGAGCTAAGGCCGAATGGTGCTTTGGTGTCTATCGGTCCCCAGCCCTCCTCGTGGAGAAGGTCGGCATAGTTGCCCGCTAATCTTTGATAAAAAGCAACAAAA